>JAEWHZ010000206.1 GCA_023387585.1 Pseudomonadota bacterium | reverse complement strand
CTTCACCGACACCCCGCTCTCCGGCAATCCGCTCGCCGTCGTCCCGCATGCCGACGGGCTGCTCGACAATGTCATGCAGGCCATAGCGCGCGAGTTCAACCTGTCGGAAACCGTCTTCATCCAGCGTCCGGCCAGCGAGCGCAACACCGCGTCGGTGCGCATCTTCACGCCCCATGAGGAACTGCCCTTCGCTGGTCATCCCACGGTCGGGGCGGCCGTGGCGCTGGCGCTCGGCAGCAAGGCCAGCGCCGTGCGCATCGAGGAAAAGATCGGGCTGGTCACCGCACTGGTCGAGCGATACGACCGCCGCTCCGGTGAGGCGCGCTTCACCCTGCCGCGCCTGCCCGAAAAGCTCGCCGACCTCACCGACCGGCTGGTCATGGCCCAGGCGCTCGGCATCGAGCCCGACGAGATCGGCTGCGCCGGCTACCGCCCGGCCGTCTATTCGGCCGGAAATCCTTTCCACCTCGTGCCGGTGCGCGATGCCGGGGTGCTCGCCCGGCTCACGGTCAACAAGCTCGCCTGGAACGCCGCCTTCGCGCATCCGCGCCATTCGGTCTATGCCTTCACGGAAGTGCCGGGCGAGACCGGCGTCGATCTCGGCGCGCGCATGTTCGGTATGAATGTCGGCGAGGACCCCGGCACCGGCTCGGCCGCCGCCGCGCTGATCGGCCTTCTCGCCGACACCGACGGGCCCGGCTCGGGCCAGGTCGACCTGCACCTGCGCCAAGGCCTCGAAATGGGCCGCCCGTGCCGCATCGCCATTCAGTATCGCATGCAGGACGAAAAGCTGGTCCACGCCGCCATCGGCGGCAGGGCGGTGGTCATCGGGCAAGGGGTGCTCGATCTCGAGGACTAGCGGAGACCCTACGCCGCGTTTCCCACGCCATAATACAGAATGATCCCGCCGTTCCTGAGCGGCTGCGATTTGAGCAGGCGCAGGTCGATCCGGGTATCGGACGGCTTGAACAGCGGATTGCCGCGCCCGAGCAGCAGCGGGGCGATGCAGAGCCGGTATTCGTCGACCAGCCCCGTCGAGAGCAGGAAAGAGACCAGATCGGCGCTGCCGAAGACGTAAAGATGCCCCTTTGCTTCGCGCTTGAGACCTGTCAGCGCGGTGGCGATATCGCCGCCCAGCAGCTTCGTATTGTTCCAGCCGGGGTCGGATAGCGTGTCGGAAACGACATATTTGCGTATCGCGTTCATCTGGTCGGCGATCGTGCCGGTTTCATCGGCCCAGTACGACGCCATGCCCTCATAGGTCCTGCGGCCGAACACCAGCGCTTCGGCGCCGTCGAGCTGTTCGTTCGAGAATGTTTCGAGCTCGTCGCCCCAGACCGTTTCATGCAGCGCGAGGTCCCAGGGTTCCGGCCCCTCGAAATAGCCATCGACGCTGGCGATGTTCCAGACGATCAGCTTGCCCATTTCAATCCTCCTGTGTGCCGGCGGCCGGGCCCGCTCTTCCGATCCGCGCTTGCGCTCACCGCCCGATTGCGGCATTGTCCGCGGGCAAGTCAAGGATCGTCATGCCACGCGCGCGCGCCATCGCCATTTCCGCCAGCGACCGTCCGGTCATGATCGGCCGGCTGGTGATTGCTGCCGGCCTGCTGCCGCTTGCGCTTCTCCTGCTTCTTATCAGCCCCTGATGTCCGGCAGCTCGGTCTAGCGAGCGGGTCGTCAGGGGAGATCGCCACGAGAACGCCGAACACCATTTCCGGCCCGTCAGCGCCAGAGTGAGGTCAGGAAAAGTTGCAGACTTTTCCGGTTCGACCTCACGACCAAAAAAGACCCTAGCGCCGGCCGATCGATAGGACAGAACCATGAGCACCGAAGCAAGCAATTCCAACCGCGAACGCGTCTTCATCTTCGACACCACCCTGCGCGACGGCGAGCAGTCGCCCGGCGCCACCATGACCCTCGAGGAAAAGCTGCAGGTCGCCGAAGTCCTCGACGAGATGGGCGTCGACATCATCGAGGCGGGCTTTCCCATCGCCTCGGTGGGTGACTTCGAGGCCGTATGCGCGGTGGCCAAGCAGGTCAGGAACGCCACCGTCGCCGGTCTCGCGCGGGCCATCACCGCCGATATCGACCGCGCCGGCGAGGCCGTGCGTCACGCAAAACGCGGCCGCATCCACACCTTCGTGTCCACCTCGCCCATCCATCTGGCGCACCAGATGAGGAAGACCGAGGACGAGGTCATCGAGATCATCGACCGCACCGTGCGCCAGGCGCGCAACCTGATCGACGATGTCGAGTGGAGCGCCATGGACGCGACCCGCACGCCCATGGAGTTCCTCATGCGCTGCGTCGACACCGCCATCCGCGCCGGCGCCACCACCATCAACCTGCCCGACACGGTGGGCTATGCGGTGCCCGAAGAGCATTTCCGGATGTTCAAGACCATTCGCGAAAGCGTGCCGGACGCCGACAAGGCCATCTTCTCCGTCCACTGCCACGACGACCTCGGCATGGCGGTGGCCAATTCGCTGGCCGGCGTCGCCGGCGGCGCGCGCCAGGTCGAATGCACCATAAACGGGCTGGGCGAGCGGGCGGGTAATGCCGCGCTCGAGGAGATCGTCATGGCGCTCAGGACGCGGGGCGATGCCATGCCGTTCTACACCAATGTCGAAACGACCCAGCTCAGCCGCGCCAGCAAGATCGTCTCCAGCGCCTCGAACTTCCCCGTCCAGTACAACAAGGCGATCGTCGGCAAGAACGCCTTCGCCCATGAGAGCGGCATCCATCAGGACGGCATGCTCAAGAACGCCGAGACCTACGAGATCATGACGCCCGAAAGCGTGGGCATCAAGGCGACCACGCTGGTCATGGGCAAGCATTCGGGCCGGGCCGCCTTCAAGGACAAGCTGCGCGAGCTGGGCTACGAGGTCGGGGAAAACGCCTTCCAGGAAGCCTTCGTGCGCTTCAAGGACCTGGCCGACCGCAAGAAGCATGTCTACGACGCCGACATCGTGGCGCTGGTCGACGACGAGGTCGGCTCGGCCGACGACCGCATCAGGCTGGTCGACATGGAAGTGGTCTCGAAGACCGGCGGCGTCCATCGCGCCAGCGTCACCCTGAGCATAGACGGCGAGGAGACTTCGGTTTCCTACGAGGGCATGGGCTCGGTCGACGCCATCTTCAACGCCATCAAGCAGGCCGTGGGGCAGGACCCGCATCTGGTGCTCTACGCCATCGACGCGGTCACCGGCGGCACCGATGCGCAGGCCAACGCCCATGTGCGCCTCGAGCACAATGGCCGTCTGGTCTCGGGCAACGCCGCCGAGCCCGACACGCTGGTCGCCTCGGCCCGCGCCTATCTCAACGCCTATAACCGCCTGCTCATCGAGCGCGGCGCCGCAGCCCAGGGCGCGCTCGCCGGGTGAGCGGACACCCGCGCCGCAACATCTAGGAGAGCCGCGCCATGTTCGACCGGGGCGAGCTGCGCGGCTTTCTCACGGCGCTGGCCGGCTTTGCGGCGCTGGCCGTCCTGCTCGCCAGCGCGCCCTACATCCTGCCCGGCCAGCCGCTGTTGCAGACGCTGCGGCTGCACATCGCCGGCGCGGCGCTGGTCGTCGCCATCCTGCTCTTCGTCTTTTCCGCGCGCTGGCGCGGCCTGCTGCTCGCCGCGCTCGCCGTGGTCAGCCTCGGGGAGGCCGGCTACCGGTATTTCGCCCAGCAATCCACCCGCATCGCCATGTCCTCGCAGGGCGAAGGCTTCTCGCTCATCACCTACAACGTCCTGATCTGGAACGAGCGCGCGGCCGCGCTGGCCGACGAGCTGCTCGCCCGCGATGCCGACGTCGTCTTCACCTTCGAATCCGGCGGGCTGTGGAGCGAGCTCGACCGACTGCGCGAGCGCTACCCCCACAAGCTCGGCTGCGATACCGAGGCGGTCTGCGACACCATGATCCTGTCGAAAACCGCGCTGGCCGGCACGGTCGGCTCGCTCAGCGATTTCTCGCGCGGCCGGCTGATCGTCGCCGAAAGCACGATCGCCGGACATGACGTCAACCTCGTCGCCGTGCACATGACCAAGCCCTATTTCGACCTCGCCGCCGAGGGCGAGAGCCGGGCGCTGCGGCGCGTGCTCGCCGGTCTCGAAGGCCCGGTGGTGGTCGCCGGCGATTTCAACGCCGCCCCCTGGTCGGGCAATCTGCGGCGCCTCATGCGCGACGCCGCGCTGATGCCGGCGCCGTGGCATCCCGCCACCTGGCCCGCCGATCTCGGCCCGCTCGGCGTGCCGATCGACAACGTCTTCACCCGCGCCCCGGCGCTGGTCGAGACCATCGAGGCGATTCCCGACCCGCTCGGCTCCAACCATCGCGGGCTCGAAGCCGTGATCCGGCTCCCCGGTCCCGAGGACTGAACCGCTCCGCACCGCGCTTTCCACAGGCGCCCGCGGCCGGCGATCGGCGGCTGGCCTCGGCTTTCCGGCCCGGCTTCCCCGTCCATCCCGATCGATCGCATTTTAACGATCCGGATAACCTCCTGTCAGCCAGTCGCGCCCAGTCTGGACCCGGGCGCAACGCGCTGATTCTTTGGTTCCTTTTCACATCGCATTCGGGAGTTCTCCGTGCCCTCTTCAGTCATTCTCGCACGCGATCATCTCGAGCAGGCCGTGGCCATCCTCTCCGTCGAGGACGAGCGCACGGCGCAGCTGCGCAACATATTGATGCGCACGATCGCCCTGATGGACGACATCACCCGCAAGCCCGCGCTCGAGCCCGGCATCGTCATCGATCTCGCCCGCCATCGCCGCCGCCGCGAGGGCTGATCGCGACAAAACAAGGAGTTAGCGCCGTTTCATCGTTTGGGCGAAACGGCGAAATGGTCTGGACAGGCACAAACCCGTCTGCTAATCACCGCCCGCTTGGTGCCCAAGCCGCTTTGCGCGGGTGCATAGCTCAGATGGTAGAGCAGCTGACTCTTAATCAGCGGGTCCAAGGTTCGAGTCCTTGTGCACCCACCAAGCAAGCCCATGATATGATTGGGGAAATTGCTGGATCGGCGTCGACTATTTCGACGCCGTTTTACGCTTTTCCCGACCTTTTACAGTTTGGGGTGCTGAAGCGTTCTTCGTCTCGAGCTTCACGACCGCATTTTCGCCCGCCAGATAGTGCTTGCGGATGATCGCCTCGGCGTCCTTCTCCGAGTGCCCGGTGACCTCGGCTATCTCCTTGATGCTGGCGCCGGCGCGATAGGCGAGAGTGACAAAGGTGCCCCTTAGGTCGTGGAACGTCACACCCTCGATCTCGGCCTTGTCGCACGCTTTCGCCCACGACGTTCTGAAGCCATCCGAGGTCCACGACCGTTTGCCGCGCAGTGTGGTCAGGATCGTCACTGCCTCGCGTTTTGTGCCGTCGAGTGTGCGCTTGAGGTCGGCAGAGACCTTGATTCGGACGTGCCGTCCGGTCTTGCCCTGTCGCAGCGAAATGTGGGTGCCATTGTAGGCCGACCAGGGCAGGGTCAGAAGGTCTCCTTGTCGCTGACCGGTCCAACGAGCCAGATCCATAGCCAGCGATAGCTTTGGACCGGCCGTGGCCTTGAATGCGGCCACCTGATCATCCGACCAGATGGTGTCGCGCCTGGTGCCGTCTGAAATCTTTTCGACCTTCTCAAGCGGGTTTCTATCGATCAATTCACGGTCGAGGGCGACGGAAAAAATCCTGGCCAGAACAGTGATGAGCATATCGGCCTTGCGCGGGGTGGCCGCGAACTGATCTCGCCATTCTAGAAATGTCGCGCGCGCACCCCGCTGGCTGATTGCTGAAATGGGCAGGTCTACGAACTCGGCCTCGATCTCGTCTATCGCCGCGTCGTAGCTTCGCTTGGTGTCGGCCTTGAGCCCGGTGTAGGCAGCGCTCTGGCGGTAGACATAGACCAGCCCAGGCAGAAAGCCCTCACGTTTGGTGTCCTCGCGGTCGCGCGTTAGGCGCACATACTCGACGACGAATTCATGTGTGTCGGGTTCGGCCTGCATCCGCGGACCGCCGCGCCAGGCGTAGCGGTAGACAGCCATCTCGCCGGATGCGAGACGTCGCCGGACCTCATGCACGCCCACGAGCTTGTGCCTTCGCTTTGCGGGCATCGCGCTGCGCCTTCCACCTGTCGAGGTCGGAAAGCGATTGCCCCGGCGCCGCCGCGTCAACCGGGACGAATCGAACTTCGCCGGCTGTCACCACAATCCCCATAGTTATCCCCGCCGCCTGAGCGCCGCGGATGATGCGCGTGACATCGCTCTGCTTGATCAGGGCGGGCTTAGTGACCATTGTCGCCCTCATGACTCCGACGGAAGCCGAGAAGCGCATTGCCCATAGCCGCGACGTGGTGAGCTGCTATCAGGTCATGGGGCGTCCTGCGGGCGGCGACCTGTCCGGGCTGATCGCGATTTTCCGGGCCGAGATCGCTATCATCGAGCAGATCTCGGTCGATCATCCCGACCTGGCCGGCGAAGTGACCGAGATCGTGCGGCGGTGCCAGGACTACATCAACCGGCTGAAGCTCGGGATGAATTGAGGCGCGCATCCTCACCTCCCCTCTCCCTCTCGCAGTGCAGCGCGGCCGGCGGTTGTGAGAGAAAAGCAATAAGCGCCGATCTCGATCGTGTCCCCGCGCGCAACTGTCGCCTTCACCTGCCCGAAATGATGTCCCCGGCTGTGCAAATGAGACCACATTGCCGACCCGCCTAGACGATCAATTTCAGCAAGAATTGCGATGCGGGCGCTTTGCTGCGCCTTCGTCAACCTACGCATCCTTGGTCTCCTTGAGTGCGGCGCGGGCGATTTCTCGGGCATCAGAGGGCCACGAAAGCTCGACGCGGCCGATTGTCTCCAACGCCTCCCGCATCCCTGCATTCTCGGCTTGCAGCTCCCGCCCATGCTCTTTGCGGGCCTGAGCGATGCGGCGCAGCCGGGCTATCTCGGCTTGCTGGGCTTCGATGAGGGAGGCGGCTTCTCGGCAAAGCTCGATGAGCGTCTCAGCTTCAAGGTCGCCAAGGCCAGACATTTCGGGCGGCATCATGGAGTTTGCCGATAGCGTTGCTGCTGCT
The DNA here is from genome assembly GCA_023387585.1 of Pseudomonadota bacterium. Taxonomy (GTDB): domain Bacteria; phylum Pseudomonadota; class Alphaproteobacteria; order Rhizobiales; family Devosiaceae; genus Devosia. Next base: position 57,182 of record JAEWHZ010000206.1, on the reverse strand, counting down.
GCATTGGCATGGCCAGTCAACCTCTCCACGATGTCGGCAGGGTTAGCGGTCATGGGGCTCTCCTGCTGCTTCGAGGGCGGCGCGCATGTCCCTCCTGCTGGACTCAACAGCAACGCTCGGGAAGTCGTCGGGCCATACTGCTGCGCCCTCGTACCTTGCTAATGCGTATGCCCTGCATGCCCGATCTACCATGTCGGCGGTGATGACAGGGGCCGGGTCCTTAAGCATCCACTCCGGCAGCGCCGTCCTTTCGCCGAGAGCCATGTCGACCACCTTGACGATCTCGCCCATACACAGGGGCGCCGCCTCGGACTGGACGGCAATTTCTCGCGCGCGACGCAGGCCGTCCTCGGCGGTGTAGGTGGCGTCTGACGTGTTCGATTTCTCGGCGGATTTTGACACGTCGCCATCGACATGTTCGGTCAGGGTGGAGAGGAAGGTTAGGGCGGCACGCATGTTGCCGACCGTTATTTTTGCGGCGCTGTTGTAGTTCGTCATTGGCAGGAAGGTATCGCTGTCGGCCTCTCCAAGCCCGATATCGTGGTCCGCCGTCGCCGCAAACGGCTCCAGCACCGCCTTCGCCTCATCCAGCTTTGCCTCGGCGGTTTCGGCGCGGTCCCGGTCGCGTGCGATATCCAACATGGACTGCTGGCACTCATCGTCCAGAGCATCGCGCTCCCTCGTCAGCCGCTCGATCTCATCCTTGAGCGCGCGTTCTCGGGCTTGGAAGTCGGAGAGGCGGACGAGAGCAACGAGAGCGGGATCGTCGGGGAGGTCGATCTCGCTTCCCCACTCGATCTGTTCGCACTCACCGTCCACCACGTAAGCGTGCGCCACAACCTCCACCCCTTCACCCTCACCGGCAGCAGTCAAACTGGTTTGAGTGTCGTGGTAGGCGGGATTTGGGAGGCAAGCGCGGCGGTTCCATGCGGCGATGGCGTCGGCTTCGGTTTCGCACCATCCGGTTGCCGCCCCGCAGCCCTTTGATGGGTCGCCATCCCATCCATAGGCGTTGCACTGCACGACGAAGCCGGGGAAGTACGGCTCACCCGTGTATGGCGTCACCATCGGCCGGTCGCTGTTCCCGCAAAACGGGCACGGCAAAAGCTTCTCATCCGAAATCGTCATGGTGTCGGCTCCTCGTGGGATAGGGGCCACTGGCACAGCAGCGCATAGCGCTTCCAATAACCCTCGGCGTTGTGCTGGATCGTGACTTCGCCGTCCTGCCGGTACTGGCGGGCGTAGTGCATGATTTCGGCTTCGGCTTCGATGGGCCGTCCCTCGACACGGACGACCGTCTGGCCCTTCTGGCGAATGCGGAAAGCGATCTCGGTGCTCATGGCGTGTCCTTGCGGATGGCGGTGGCGAGGTGTGCCGGCAGGAGGCGGAGGTCGTCAGGGACGCTCTTGGCGCCGTACTTTTCCATCAGCCAGTTCTGGGCTGTCGTTCGTGCCTCAGCAGCACACCTCTCCCGCTCCCGTTCAGCGCCACGCTGTTCGGCGGCGAGGATGGCGCGGGCGATGCGGTTTCGGCGCAAGCCGTTGCCGGGGATGTCCAGCGACACCATCACCCGGTGCGCCTCGGCTAGCACATCCTGCAGAATGTCATCCGGCTTCATGCTGCGATCCTTTCGTCAGCGGGGCCGGCCCATTGGGCAGCCATTGCGGTGGCCATGCCGGGGAAGAAGCGCGAGCGCTCGTGACCTCGGTTGGCGCCGGGCGGCATGCGCCAGACGCGGTTCCATGCTTTCCACTCGGACGAACCCTTCTCAGGCTCGGGCAGGCGGTCGGTCTCGATCAGCGGCGGAAGGCCGCGCAGGTACAGGCCAGTGGCCTTGTATTCGGGGTGGCCGAACCAGAACGGCTGCACCATCTGTGGTCGAGGCACATCGGCCGGCATGCGAGCCCGAGCGATGTCGTGCATCTCCGGGTTTTCGATCGCGACACGCTCAATCGGCGCGTTCCAGCACGACAAGAACAGATCGAGCCCGTTTTCAAACTCGGCCTTCATGCTGACCCACGTTCTGCCAATCGGCAGCTTCTTGGGCGGCGTCATGTTGCCCGGACCGGACAGCCAGCGGCGACCGGATCGGCACAACCGGGTGCACGGCGGGTGCGCCACCATGAGCATGTCCCAGCCATCGTTCAGGATGGCCCGCACGTCGCCCACGATATGCTTGTTGGACCGGTCCTCTGCCGGCAGTAGGTCGCATGACCAAACGTCATGACCGAGCGCGGCGAACGCGCGGCGGACGGTGCCGGAGAACTCGCAGGCCACGAGGATGCGCATGGGGCTCACCACGGCCGCGCCTCCCCATCGACACACCGCCGAACCCTGAATTCCGGCACGCACTCCGGCTCCACCGCCTGAGCAGATCGCTCAGCCTGTGGTGTGTCGAGGCTGTCGAGCCAGCAGGCGGAGAGGGGGAGGGTGGTGATGGTGATGAAAAGGAGGCGGGTCATGCCGGTATCTCCGCGCCGAGCTGGTTCAACTCGCGAATGCACGCGGCAAGCTGCTTCTGCTTCATCTTCATGATGAAATCGCGCGCGAGCTTTCCAGCTTCGGTGTTCTGGACGCGGAAGTCCTTCGCGTTCTCGGTGGCCCAGCCGTTCGTGGGGTCGGCGGTTTTGACGTAAATCGACGCCTCAACGATCTTCCTGCCGTCTCCGAGGGCCGCGATATCGGCCCGGAGAGATTTGACGGACGCATGCAGGCTGACGATGCGTTCAGCGGCCTTGATGGTGATGGTCACTCTCCTGCCTCCTGAATGTCGAAGCCAATGCCGACGCCCTTGCGGAGCGGCGTCGTGGCTGTGCGTTGAGGGGCGCGCTTGCGGAATCCGCCGCGCCTTTCGGTGTCATTGCGCAGGCCGAAGTGGCGCATCGCCGCGCGGTCAACGTGAGCCTTCTCACCCACGTCCTCCGCGGTCTTTTTCCGGTGAGCGTCACGCAGGGCCGGGGCGAGATTGCTCTCCCGGTTTTCGCCGCCGTTGATCAGCGCTATGACGTGATCAATGTCGTAGTCGTCGCCGGGCCTGATCTTCTTGCCGGTGATGTGGCAGCGACCGCCGTACTCTCTGAACACGCGCAGGCGAACGTGATCGGGCACCTTTTCGTCCGGCGTCTTCCCGATCCACTCCGGCACCTTCCTAGCCATGGCTGATCTCCACGACTTCGACGCCAGCACGGCGGGCCTTGCGGACCATGTCGGCAGTCCCGCGCCCGCCTGGAAAGGCTATGACCAAATCGGGCTTGCCTTCTTCGAGCATGCGCTTGTTTCGGGCGGGTCCGGCGAAGCTGCCTTGGTTTTCCCAATCGGCTTCGAACGTGTCTTGGGGGAGGCCTTCCTTGTATGCCCACTCACGAGCAAGCTGGTCCGCGCCACGCGCGCCGCCCTCGCAGAGATAGGTGATACCGGCCTCGCCATGTAGCTTGTCGAGCACGGCGTATACGCGGGCGCGGTCTTGATACGTGCGGCCACCGCAGACGAGGACACGCATCACGCCGCCTCCTGCACTTTCGACAGGGTCGCAGGATCGACGTCGAGCAGGTCGCCAATGAACTCCATCAGGTCCGACTTGGACTTCTGGAACTGCGCCTTCCCCATAGAGCGATAGGACTGGCTGACGGCCTCGTAGACGGTGACGACCGCGCCACGGCGCCGGACGATGGCGTAGGTGTCGACGTGCTTGCGCAGGCTGGCCTCGGTGCGCTCTGCCTCTGCCGCCGACACGCAGGGGTGCTGCGTCATCGTGCAGTGGCCCTTGGCGATCAGGCCATATTTTCGCAGGTGCTCCGAGCTGGGGTATTGGTCCAGAAGCGCGTCGGGCAGGCTGTTCCAAGCCTCCTTGATGAAGGCGAATTCGTGGTTGTGGCTGACCTGGCTGCGCTCGTGTTCCTCGACCAGCCTATAGCGCTCACCGACGACGAACTGCTCATCGCACTGGCGGGACCAATAGGTGGACGCAGGGATCATGTGCTCGCCATCCCAAGAAAACATGATGGGTATCGTGGTCACAGCGGAATATCCTCGTCCTCGAAGCGAGCCGGGCCATAGGTCGTGCCGCCGTCAGCCTCATTCTCGTCATCGACGTTGAGGCCCATGTCGCGCTCGAAGCGCTGCATTTCGTAGGGGAAGCAAATCTTCTGGACCGCCGCCTCCATCTGGGCGACGGCTTCCTCCAAGGTCCGACCTTCCCAAATCTCGTGCCGCCCACTGACGAGCAGGTAGCAGTTGAGGGTGACTGACCACTTGGGCGGCCCGGGCTCGAAGAAGTTCGGAAGGGACATGGTGATGTCCATCGACCCCTCGTAGGACTTGTGGTGGCCGTCCTCGCGAAGCGCATCCTCGATGCATCGGAATATGCGCTGCTGGGCGACAGCAATTCGCATCATCGTGTCCATGTTCATCTGAACTGCTCCCGGCTCTTGCGACTTACGCGCCCGAAGGCGACCGGGGTCCCTGGGTGTGGAATTGCTATGCGGCCTCGGTGTCGAAGCGCGGCGGAACGTAATCCCGGTCCTCGAAAGGCGCGTCGGTGTATTCGGCCTCGATGAAGTCTTCGGCGGGCTTGGGTGCGGCCTTCGCCTTGGCAGCAGCGATGCGAGCGGTGATAGTGTCGCTCAACTCTTGCTTCTGATCCTCGGACAGGGAGGAAGCCGCGATGCGAGCCCATATGTCCTTGAGCGCCGCACCGCTGGCTGCTGCCTGAATTTCGCTATCGAAGCCCGCGAGGACAGCGCGGCTGCTATCGACGGGCCGGCGCTGGTTGACTTCCTGCGCATCATCATCGTGCGCCGCCGCGATGCCGACAGCCGCCTTGAGCGTGTACCGCTGCAAATAGGTGACCGCGCTGCCGATGGCCTGGATTGGGTTCTTGTTGCCGGTGGCATCCAAGGGGCCGACGAGGCTGGTTTCTTCGAAGTGTCCGTCTCGGTGAGTGATCCGGCACGTGACCTTCACGCCGCCCGACACGTTGTCGGTGTACCAGCGGAAGGACAGGCCAACCTCGGACATCGGCCCCGACAGCGCCTCGGTGATTTCGGCAAGGTCCTCGAACCGATAGTTCGTCCGTCCCTTGCTGGTGGTGAAATCGACCTCGCGGCTCTTGGTGATCTTCGGCAGGTTCTTGCGCAGATCGGCCATGGCGTCATCGAACGCCTTGCGGGCATTAAACGCGTCGTAGCGCTCCTGAAGGGCCAGAAGCCGCTCCATGACTTCGACGCCCGATCCTTTCTCGATTGCCTGCTCGATCAGCGCCGCCGGTGATACGATGGCCGGAACGCTGGATTCGGTGGTGGTCGCGACGGACTTGGTCATCACAGCCTCGCTTTCTTCTGTTCGGTGATTTCGCAGCCGGGGATGGACCGCATGCCACGGCGCACGTCCGCCTCCGCAAGGCTGAGGAAAAAGGCATCGACTTCGGCGGGCCTGGTCTTCCAGTAGTGGGCCGCGACGGCGCGCTTGTCGGTGACCTCGGTCTGCCAATAGGTGGTCAGCCCGGTGTTCGTGGTGGCGGCTTTCGCGGCCTTGTTCGCGACCTTCGACAGATCAGCCGCGCGTTGGGCCAGCCGTTCGGCTTCCTCGCGCTCGGCGAGGTCGGCGACACTGGTCTGAGCGAATGCCTCCTGCGCTCGGCGCTCGGCTTCCTCCGCTTCCTCGCGGATACGGCGGGCTTCGGCATCCTTGAGGCGCTGCTGCTCGACGCGGAACGGCTCCACGACCTTCTTGAGCGCGTCGAGCGCCAGAACGGTCTTGCCGGTGATCGACTTGTTCTTGCCGATCAGCGTGTTCCAGCGGGCCTGTGCCGCATCCACCGCCGCCTTGTGCGGTGCGATTTCCTCGACCCTGCGCTCGTCGGCTGTTTTCGCGGCAGCGCTGATCAGGTCCATCAGGCGCTCAACTTCGTCATGAGCCTCCTGCGTCGTCACCGGCTCGCCGTCAGCCCAGTTCTTGGCCTCGTCGTACAGGTCCGCGATTTCCATCTCGGACTGCTCGAACGGCGTCATGTTGCCGCCCGGCTTGATGCGGTCGTTGCCCATCACGGACAGTTCGGTGACGCTGCTCATGCCATCCACCACGCGCTGAACAGCATGGAGCCGTAGAGAGAAACGGCCATGGCGAGGGCGGTGTAGGAAAATTCGCGGATGCTCATTTCTTCGGCTCCGGCTGCGAATTGATTACGAGGTACAGGGCAAGAGCCTGTGCCAGTGCTATTGTTGCGGAGAGCTTGGGGCGGGGAGGGGTCATGGCCTCCACCCTTTGCGAGGGCGCCACTGTTCCTCGTGATCCCATCCGCTTCCGACATGGCGCGGGAACCAGCCCCAGCGCTTGAGCGTGTCGCGCATCATGTTCGTCGGGGCGATGATGACCGGGGTCAGCCCCTCCGCGATGATGCCGGACACCATGCGGCGGAAGGCGCCACGCCCCGGATTGAGCGCCAGAATGGCAATGAGGCGGATTTCCTTGCCGGATCGGCTGACCGTAATTGTCGGGTCCCAATCCTCTTCCGGAAGCCACGAGGTTTCGCCGGGGACGACGATCTCATTGCCGCGCTCGATTTCATCCGCGCGCATCACTTCCCAAGCCGGTCGCCCGTCCATATGGGCAAGAACCTGGTCGATCATCTGCGAGACGGTGGCCATCACGCAGCCCTCCCGCACCAGTAAGCCTCGTCATTGCCGCGCTCGACCTCGACCTCGATGAATGGCCGGAACGCATCGGGGCACTTGCCGTCACGCTCGTAGTCACGGTCGAGCCACTCGCGCGCCACGTCCTCGGTGATGTCGATCATCAGCCCATCGTCAGGAATGCACTGGAACAGCAGGTCTCCAGCCTCGCAGCCGCGCAGGAACTTCACCGCTTCGGCCTTGTCCGAGAACACGTGCCGGTCGAAGTCTGGACCGCCGTCGATGATGTAGAAGTCGGGTCGCATTCTTGCCTCCATCAGGCAGAACCTCTTTCTGCTGCCGGCCACGAAGGTCGGCAGGGGGAAGGGGTTCATGCGGCGTTTGCGTGTTCGGTGACGACGATGGAGAAGGGGCCGTTCGAGGCCATTTCTGTGGCAAGCTCAGCGGCCTCGGCGCCCAAAGCGTCGATCTCGGACTGCCCGAACGACAGACGCAGCGCGCGGTCGGTGCACTGTCCCTGATCTGCGGTGATCTGGATGATTTCCAGAGCCATCTCCCGCAGCTTGACCGAACGATGGTTCGCGCGCTGCGCTTCCCAATTCTTGATCAAAGATGCCGAGGCTTCAGACCAGCTATCCGCGTCCTCTGAGGAAATACGGCCATCATTGGTGATGCCGTTGGGGTACAGGGTAAAGTGGCAGGTCCCATTGTCCTTGATGGATGCATACACGTTTGCCCGAGGTCCGACCGACTTGCCGAAGTCGGCCATGAAGGCGCCAACCTCTGCCACGGATGCGCTCTGCGGAACCGGCTCAATCTTCGTCATCATCCACTCCCTCGTTTCTGGCAGAGCAGGTGCTCGGTGCCGGTTGGGTGATGGAAGGAATGTAACCAATGCCTACGTAGCTGTCAATGAAAAATGTAGGCAAAAGTTACGCAGCGATTTTGCCTAAAATTCCGACTCGACTCCACTGCCGATCTGAGTCGTTAATAGAACAGAAAGGGAACATAGAAGGAGGCAGGTATGGTCACGTACTATGTCGTGGTGGGATTTCAGCTGGGAAAGGGAGGCATCCTGATCGCAGAGCAGCCGCGCCAGATACACGGCAGCGAGGCGCAGTGCATTGGCACGGCGCGCCGGATGGCAGAGACGAGGGCAGGGGTGGTTGCGTTCAGTCGAAAGGGTAGCCCGACCACTGGCGACTGGGAGGACGCTGTGGTGCTATTTCAGAGCGGGATCGTGCCCGAGGAAATGTTCGCAATGGCGGGGTAAGGGGCAAAAGAAAAACCCCGCCGGAGCGAGGTTGGGGAGGAGGTAGGCCGACGACTATGCGGCGTGAGCCAGCGTTTCTCTGTCCGTGGTGAAAGGCATCACCTTGGTGGCGGCCTGAGAGAGCATCGAATGGTCCCCAGCATCGAGCTGGCCAGATACCATGGCCACCCCTCTGAAATGAGACTCAGCGTTGATGTCTTGGAATTTGACAATGGCGAAGTTCACGGACACTGGGCTGGGCGTCACCACGTCGAAGAAGGTCGAAAGGCCATTACTTTGCACTCTGGCCGCAAATTTCCGCTTCTTGGTCGATGCTCCGATCACGTCCACGTCCATCGTGGCTCTATCGCGGAAAATATCTCGTATCTGCATCTTGAGGGTGTCGCGCATGCGCTCCTCAATATCGACAGTGAGCTTGTCCGCTGTCCGCTCCACAGCAGCCTTGCTAGCAGCGGCAACAAAGATGACGGCATTGGCAAGCCAATCCACAGAAACTCGGGCGGCGAACATCGAAATGCCGTCGAACTCAACTCCGTTGACTTTCGCTACATTCGGCGCGAGCCGGAGATAAAGCTCGGAGGCGCCCATATGCTCGGCAGAGATAAAGCCATTGCCTCCATCTGAAACAATGAATTCGTCGTCATGAGGGCGCACATGAACCGTGACCGGCTGCCCGCCTGGATAGAGTAGGGGCATAGAAACAAGCCCTTCTTTCCCCTCCATGACGGTTGTCACCAGTTCCCGCGAAAGGTCGTCCATAACCTTTCCCATGGAGCGCAGAGGTATCACGCTAGCAATATCAGGCATGCTGGATCCTCCATCCAAAGATCGGGGATAACGAAACGCTCGCGCGTGGCCGAAAGCACATCTTCAAAGTTATCAAATTTGCGTTCAAACGGATAGCCGACCGGCAAATTTCCCTCTTTTGAGCAGGTGTCGGTCCCGAAAGGTATGTTTTGCTCAAAGCAATGGAAGTGAGGGCCATTCACTTTCTGAGGTGCTGGTTCATAGCGCGGCTTATTTTTATGGTGCGGCGGCGCACCAATCGGGTCAAATTCAAGGCGCCCGAGATGCCATACACGCCCCGATATGTGGGCATCCATGATGGCTGTCAGGCCGTAGAATGGGCGGTCCTGAAGAACCACGCTCGGGCCGGTAATTTCAAGTCTAAGCCCATGGTGTACAACCCCGTTGATTGCTAAGGCGGTTATGGCCTTGCGACGGGGGATTGGGGAATCTGCCGGAACAAACTCAACATAGCTGGCCGGCGTTTTCACGCTGCGCGCAAGGAAAGATAGTGTCTCGGCTAACTCCTTAGCGTTCACCCATTCCCCTTCGGCTCCACGTCCTCGAGCCCCACATACCCCTTCCCCCTCAACCCCTTCGGCTTCCCCACCTCCGCCGCCTCATGCGCTGCCGCCAGCACGTTGAGCCATGCCGCCAACTTCGGCGGCACGTCTTCCAGGCCCAGCGCATACGCTTCCGTCAGGCCCTGGTCGCAGCCCAAGATCGACGCCAGCATGTCCGTGTCCCAATGGAGCAGTTCGAGGCATTCGATGAAGCGGTCTCGGGTCATCGCCTGTCGTACTTCCCCACGATCCGGTGACAGGTTTGCCAGACTTGGCGGCTTTCTTTCCATTGCTCCGGCGGGTTCCACTGCTCCAGCGTCCACTCTCGATCGTTGAACGCCTCAAGCCATTTCACGATGGCCTCGGCTTCGCCTCCATGTGGAGGGCGGTGGTAAAACACGTGGTGGAATCCGCGCTCCGGCCTCTTGTTCGGGTTCACGAGTGCGATGTCATTCGGGAAATAGGCCGGGATCATTGAATCCCCATCGATCAGCAGCCCGTAGCCGTCTTTCACGCCTTGCAGGACGGACGGCATTTTCACGCGCTCGATCTCATCGAAGGTGACGATGATGTGCCCGTCGCCACCTTTTGCGGCGGCATAGACGGGGAGAGCTTCGCCGTTCTGGGCCACGAGATCCTTGCCGGGGAGGATGACGGGAGGGTTTGGCCGGGGCCTGTCGGGGCGCTGATCCGCGTCGGGGTCCGGCACTGCCTCGTCGTCTGACAGAAGCCACTCAACCGATACTTCGAGAAGCTCGGCTATCGCCGGCAGACGCTCGGGTCTGGGGTCATTATCGCGACCCTCCCATTGCGCAACAGAAACCCGGTTGATCCCCAAAGCCGACGCAAGGTCGTCTTGAGTTTTCTTCCGAGCTCGGCGAGCGCGCCGTATCTGCTGACCAATCTTACCCATTCGCAGATTGTAACTCGTGCCTACCAAAAAGCTCCTCCGTAGGCATTGACTACTATGTAGCTGTAGCCTACCTTGGGCGCATGATCGAGATTGTCGAACACGCAGCTAAGCGCGCCGGGGGCATCGTAGCCCTCGCCAACGAGCTTGGCGTCAAGCACCAGGCGCTCTACTCGTGGACGCAGGTTCCGGCCAATCATGTGCTCACCATCGAGCGCATCACCGGCATCTCCCGCCACAAGCTTCGCCCTGATCTCTCCGAGATATTCGTTGAGCCCCGCGACGAGGTGTCAGCATGACCCTCACCTCTTTCACCTTCGGTGTCCTCACTGGCCTGATCCTCGCGGTCTGGTTCCTGACAGGGCCGTTGTGATGACCGATCCCATCGAAGCCCTCAACACCATCCTCAAGCCCTTGGGCTCGAACCTGCGCCACTACATGCCGGTGCATCGGGACGCGGCCATCGAGGCCATGCGGAAGGTGCTCGAAGCCGAGCGCGAGCAGATCGCCTCCATGGTCGAGTGCGATTGCTGCGACGTGTGCGGCGAAAGCCCCGGATATCCGAAGTGCGCCAACGAGATTGCGGCCCTGATCCGCAAGGGCGGGGAGGGCTGAGCCATGGTCGCGAGCGATCATCTCCGAGCCTTTATCGAGCGCGTCGAGCGCATCGAAGAAGAAATTACCGCTCTCAACACGGACAAGAAGGACATCTACGCCGAGGCCAAAGGGTTCGGATTTGATGTCCCGACCATCAAGAAGGTCGTGCGCCTGCGCAAGCTCGACGCCAGTGAGCGCGAGGAAGCCGACGCGCTTCTGGACACCTATCTCGCCGCCCTTGGCATGCTTCCTGCTTCGCGTGCACCCGCACATGAGGCCGACGCCGGCGAAAACACCCCGGCCGGAAGCGTCGAGGAAATCGGCTCGAAAGCCCCGTCCGCTGGCGGTTCGAGCCCGGCCGGTCCGTCCGAGGAAATCGGCTTCGACGCCGACGCCGGCGAAACCGCCCCGGCATGGACGGTGCCCGCATGACCGCCCCCATCGCCTTTGTCTGGTTCCTCTTTGCCGGCGTGCTGATCGCATTCCTTGCGGCTGCCGCTGTCTATCTCGGGGGTGTGTGATGGCGCATTGGGCGCGGCCGGGCATCAAGTGCGTGTGCACCCGTGAACCAAGACGCCACGAGAGCATAAACCTCTGGCGCTGGCTTTTGGCCAAGTATCGCGGTGCGCTCCCCATGCGGGGTTCTGTTTACACGGTGGACCGGGTCGAGCTTCATGAGCCGACCGGCCTCATCGTCCTTTTCCTCGTTGGGCTTCCATTCGCGCATTCTGCGAGGTGTTTCAGCCCGCTCATCAGCAAAACCCAATCCGATGACGTAGCCCTGTTCACGCACCTCCTGAACACCGCTCCCGCTCGCGAACACGAGGGGGCGCTCTAATGAGGCCCCTTCCCACCCTCAATGACCATGAGACGAGGCGCAGCACGCCGAACCAGTCGTGCGCCTCCTCTGATAGCCATTTCGAACCCCGCAACGTGCCGTCGCGATCCTCCTCCCTCGCGATTGGCCGGGCTCATTCCTCCTCCCGAGCCAGCGGCAAACTTGGGCGCGAGTGCATCGCTGCACCCGCCCATTTCTTCTTCCCGCGCATCGACCGCGCCAACGGTCTCCGCGCATCCCAGCCCGACCAGCATCTCGTCAACAATCTCGCTGATCGGTCGAAACATCATCAGTGCCTTTCGTCTGTCCGTCCTGCCTGTGACCGCAACAGTCACAGGAAAGCCGTCGCAGATGTCCGAAACTTCACCGGAAAACTCCGAAATGTCTGAACTCGTATTCGCGTCCCGACAGATGCGCGAGCAGATCGCGCCGCCTCAGATTTCCTCCTTCGTCAAAGAGCGGGTGCGCCATGCCGCTCGCCGTCTCGGCTGGTCCTACAGCCGGGCAAAGGACGTTTGGTACGCGGATGACCGGGTGAGCCTCAAGCCGCGCGAACTGCGCAAGATCGAAGAAATCTCAGGTGTTCGCTATGGCCGCGCCGAACGAAACGAACTCGACCACCTCATTGGCCGGGCCGACGCTCTCCTGGTGGGCACGGACCCGGATTTCCATCGCCCGTTTGTTGATGCGCTCCGCGCGCTCCTTGGCGCTTCGGATCGCTCCGGAACTTAAGGAGGATCAATCGTGACCACACGCAGGACCACCCTAAAGAAGCCGGCGCTCAAGCTTGTTCAGCCCGACTTGGCTGAAATGGAGCGCGTTCTGGTCGAGACGGCGGAGCAGATGGCTCCGATGATCCGTCGCGTCGGATCGACGCGGCAGAAGTTCGAGGCCGAGGCCAAGTCCCTTGAGGCGGAGCGCGAAGCTGTCGAGTCGCGGCGCGCTCTCGCTCAGCGGCACCATGAGGCCCTGATGAAGGGCTTTGAAGCCGAGCTTGCCGACATCAATGGCGCGCTCAGCTTCTACGCCGCCGGGCTCACGCAGAACACGCTTGAGGCGGCGGAATGACCCGGCCCGAAAACATCCGCCTCAAGAAGCGCCTCGGCCCCAAGACCGATCTCGAACGCAAGGCAAAGTTCGCCACCACGGTGAACCTGATGCGCGAGACTGGCTGGGCCGCAAAGCGCGGGAGCGTGCGGACATGACCGTTTCAATCTTGGTCGGGGATGTTCGAGACAGGCTTCGCGAACTTCCAGCCGATCATTTCGATTGCGTGGTGACGTCGCCGCCCTACTGGGGCCTGCGCGATTATGGCGTGGCCGGGCAGATTGGGCTTGAGCCAACGCTGGCTGACCACCTTGCGGTCATGGTGGACGTGTTCGCCGAGGTGCATCGCGTCCTGAAGCCAACAGGCACGCTGTGGCTGAACTACGGCGATTGCTATGCGACCTCGCCCAATGGACGGAGCGCGGCCGACACGAAGGCCGCCGGCAATGACGACCGCACGTTTCGCGACAAGCCGTTCTCCACGATAGGCGGAGCCCTCAAGGCCAAAGACCTCTGCATGATCCCGAACCGCCTCGCCATCGCGTTGCAGGAGTGGGGCTGGTGGGTTCGATCCGAGATTGTCTGGGCCAAGCCCAATCCAATGCCGGAGTCGATCAAGGATCGGCCGGCGGTGGCGCACGAGAAGATATTCATGCTGTCGAAGTCCGCCCGCTATTTCTATGCGGCTGATGAGGTTCGACAGGGGGCCGCAGAGGCTTCCATTCAGCGCTGGTCGCAGGACGTTGAATCCCAGAAAGGTTCATTGCGAGCTAACGGCGGCACTAAAACCAACGGGCCAATGAAAGCAGTAGGCGGGCCCCGTGGGAAGCAGGCGGCCATCGCCGCCGCCGCCGCTGCCGTCGGTTCATCGTCTGGTCGCCGCATGGGCGGCTTCAACGAGCGATGGGACGCGAAGGAAAAGCTCCGCGCGTCTGAGCTTGGCCCCCGCCATGTCGGTCATATCTCGCACACAGGCATTGAGGACACCCCGCGCGGGTCCCGCTCGCTGCGCAATTGGGAGCCCGCGCCGCTTCCTGCATGGATCATCGGTACAGCCCCATTCTCCGAAGCGCATTTCGCAACGTTCCCGCCAGAACTCGTTGAACGCTGCTTGAAAGCAGGATGCCCGAAGGGCGGGCACGTGCTGGACCCATTCGGCGGGGCAGGGACGACAGCCCTTGTCGCAGATCAGATGCAGTTGGACTGCACGATCATCGAACTCAATCAGGACTACGTCCATATCGCCGCCCGACGCATCGAAGCGGATCGCGGCGCAGTTCAGAACGCAATCGACCCGCTACAAATGTCGCTGCTGGACGGTGCCGCATGATTCACAGCACCACCACCTGGAACGAATACGCGAACGTATCGCCATCCGAGCAGTATCGCCGATCCCGTGAGGCGAAGGAACGGCTGGGCATAATTCCTGCCCGCCGGCCTTTCGTCGTCAGGTCTCTGCCGGCGCCCGAGGCGGTAGAGCCGGAGGAGCCAGTAGAGGCGCCCATAGTCCCCCCGCTCCCGAAAGGCCGCGTGCCGCTGGACATGCACATGCCATGCTCGGCGCGGTTCCTGATCAAGCTCGCGAGCCTGCGCCACGGCATCAGCGTAGCCGACATCATGAGTTCCAAGCGGACGTTCCTGGTTTCTGCCGCACGGCACGAGGCCATGGGCCTTGTTTACCAGCACACGCAGATGAGCCTTCCGGGGATCGGGAGCCTGTTCAACCGGGACCACACCACCGTGCTCCATGGCATGAAAAGAGCCGGCAGGACCGAAAAGCTCGTTGATCCGGCTCCGCCGACGCTGGGACAGGTAAGGTTCAGGCGGCGGCGCGAGGTGCGGGTGCAGAAATGACCCAGCCTGCCGAGCACATCGACCTGTCGGACGTAGACAGCGAACACATTCTCATGGGCTCGCTGATCGAGAGCCACGAGACGTTCATCGCCCATGCTGATGGCCTGCGTCCCGAGTGGTTCGCGGATGAGCTGGCGCGCTACATGTTCGATACCTGCCGCTCCATCGTCGCGGATGGGTGCAGGGTCGCCGTGCAGACCGTCATAGAGCGCCTGCCGGCCAATATGGGCGCCATGAGCCGGGGCCAGTATTTTGCCTCCCTCTCCGCCGCTGCGCTGCCCTCGGTCATGCTGCCGAGTCTCGTCCATGGCCTCCGCGAGCGCTGGGCGCGCCGCGAGCTTATCGCTCTGTCCGATCGCATGAGGTCTGACGCGGTGAGCTTCGATGCGGACCCGTACAAGGTCGCCTCCGACGCCATCGTCACGGTGGACGAGATCACCTCTGTCCGCGAGGGCCGCGCCACACACACTATGGCGGAGGCGGTCGACGGACTTTTCGAGGATATCCGAAACGCCGACGCCATGCGCGGCTTCAGCACCGGTCTTGCCGCGCTCGACAACAAGCTAAACGGCTATCAGCGCGGACAGCTCTATGTGTTCGCCGGTCGCCCCGGAATGGGGAAGTCGGCCCTCATGTGCTCGTCCCTGCGCCGCACGGCCGCCAGCGGGGTAGGGGTGGCTATCGTCTCGCTGGAAATGCCGCGCCGCGAGGTATCGGCCCGCATGATATCGGATCAGTGCGACCATGTGCATGCGCCCGGCTTCGGTGACATCCTGCGCTGGTCCGAGCGCTGTCGCCAGCATGAAGATCGGATCATGGATGCCCGCACGGCGATCCGTGAACTTCCGATTGTGGTTGACGACTGCGGGTCGATGACCTGCGCGGAAATCGCCGCCCGCGCCCGCCGCGTCAAGGCAGAGATGCATGCACAGGGGATCGAGCTCGGCGTTCTCTGCATCGACCATATGGGCCTCATTACCCCGACCAGTCGCTACGGCGGCAACAAGGTGGCTGAGACCAGCGAAGTTTCCAACTTCCTGCGGGCTCTGGCGAAGGAACTGGACTGCTGCGTCCTCGCGCTGTGCCAGCTTTCCCGAGAAGTGGAGAAGCGTGGCGACAATCGCCCAACCCTGTCCGACCTGCGCTGGTCCGGCGAGATCGAGCAGGACGCACATGTCGTCGCGTTCCTGTTCCGCGAGGCTTACTACCTCGAACAAGACCCCAACCATGACCTGGACAAGATGGCCGATGCGCGCTGGCGCCTCGACATCCTGATCCGGAAGAACCGCAACGGATCACCCGGCGACGTTCGCTTGTGGTGCTCCATCGCCCATTCGAGCTTGAGGGATATTGCATGAGCCGCATCCGATCCATTCATCCCGGCATCTGGACCGACGAAGGCTTTATGACGCTGAGCGCGAACGCGCGCCTCTTGCTGTTCGGAATTTGGAATGAGGCTTTCGATGACGGCGTGTTCGAATGGAAGCCGCTGACACTCAAGGCCCGGATTTTCCCGGTCGATGCTGTCGATGTAGAGTCCCTGCTGTCCGAACTGGTGTCGGCGTCGTTCATCATGCGTGACGACGATCACCCCAAGCGTCCGGGACTGGTTAGGAACTTCCAGCGATATCAGAGGCCCAAGAAGCCCAATTCGTCCGGCATGCTTTCGGACCAGTTCCGCGAATTTGTCGGCGCAAAGGCCGAAAATGCCGAACCGGTGGGGAACCAGCTCCGAACCGGTGGGGAAGAAGTCGAGCAGATGGAGGATGGAGGAGGGAGGAGGGAAGGGGAAAAGGAAACTGCTTCGCAGTCACGCGGCGCGCGCGATTTTGACGGGATCACCGACAAGCTGCTCAAAGCGGCCAATCTCGACGATCCGCAATCCATGCGAAGTCCGGCGCTGATCAACATCGCCCCGATCATCGGCCTGCTCGACGCAGATTTCGATCTCGAAGCCGACATCATCCCGGCCATATCGTTCAAGGCGGCGGCAGGCTTCGTGTTCCGGTCGTGGACCCTGGTGCCAGAGTTCGTCCACGAGTTTGTGGCGAAGCGGAATGGCGTGAAGGCTCTCGGCTCCAAGCCCAAAGCGCCTGACCCTCAATGGGAAAAGCGGATTGCCCAATGGCGCATCGACGGACACTGGCCGTACTCGCTCGGACCAGAGCCGGGGCAACCGGGATGCCAGGTTCCGGCCGAATTTCTCGTGGATGCCGCCTGATGCCCGCCTCTACGTTCCAGATTCCCGGCGGTGCCCGCGTGTTCCTGTTCCGCTGTGAGGTTTGCGGCGCCCCTGCCTCCGAAAGCCGGAACGCCGATCTCCGCAAGGCACTGGCGACGGGCAATCCGAAATTCGCTGGAGAATGGTTCTGCGCCGAACACGCGGCTCAGGCTCGGCAGGAGAGCGCAGCATGACCAGAATTCTCCCAATGGTGTGGACCGCCTTCGGAGCCTCGCTCGCGCTAGCGGCGAGCGATCCGCGAGGTTGGGCATTCATCGCTGTGATGACCGGCGGAGCCGCGATTTGGATGGAGGTCATCCGATGAACGCGGAAATCGTTGGCTGGGTCTGCGCGACCCTCATGGTGTTCGCCGTGGCGTCGTGCTCGGTCGGGTCGGTGCTCGTGACAAAAGCTGGAAGCCTGCAAGAGCAGCGGCTGTGCTGGGAGAACGGCGGGGTGTGGGACAAGCCGTGGTGGACTTCCGGGCGGTGCGTCCGAGAACTGGGCGACGCAGCATGACGCATTCTCAAACCGGTGCTGAACAGCGCGGCGGAGCCCGAAAGAACTTCATCACCCGCGTTCTCGCGGCCGCGGATGAATACGAGTCCAGAGGGCTGACAATGCCGGGTTTGGCCGCCGAGGTTCTGTCGGCAGTTAGAGACTTCCGGCGTCGGTTGCCGGGCAATCAGGGAAAGAGGCTCACGTGACCTGGTACGCGATCAAGACGAATCCGCTATGCGAGAAGAAGGCTGCGGGTGAGCTCCGGCGTGCCGGCATCCGGGTATATCTCCCAAAGCGAAGCTATCCGGTAAGGAATAGGCGTAGCCGTAAGGAGGAGGTCCGCTTCCGCCCGTTGCTGGTCGGCTACATCTTCATCAGGTTCCCCGACGAGTTGATCGAGCGCGGTGTTCCGAAGTTCCGGCGGGTCGAAACCTGCCAGGGCGTGCGCGGGTATGTTTGTGCTGCGAACGCAGCCGGCGAGTGGGGACCGTTCCCGATTCCGGACGACGCTGTGAGCGACTTCATCCGTCGCCAGCGCCGGCGGGAGTTCGGGCGCCCGGCCGTCAGCGATCCGCGTCAGCAGATGGCTGAGCTGCGGAAGCGCTTCAAGCCTGGGCTCCGCGCGCGCATTACTGACGGCCCATTCGCCGCCTTCATCGCGACCATCAGCGAAATCAAGGACCGGGAGACGGTCACGGCCGAGGTTGCGATCTTCGGGCGACCTACGCGGGTAAATCTGTGCGTTTCGGACATCGAGCCGCTTGCCAAATCACGAGCAGCCGCATAGATTGGCTGCTGGATGATCCGGTGCGCTCTCGTCAGCATCACTTTGGGCCATTGCCCGGCCGGACCCAGCCATCCCATGCAGATCGGCGCGAAGGTTTCCTGTGCCCAAAATTCAGGTCCGCCAGGTGCGGGCCTTTTTCGTTTGAGGCGACGGGTGAGGGGCGGATATAGCCCCGACACAGTTTCCCGACCCATGTGCAGAAGCCAGCTGCGTTCGGTACGATCCTGCAAGTTGGGAAGCTTACGGCAGGCAACGTCACAATCCGAACCGCCTCAATCCTATCGAAGCGGCGGCGCCTGTTGCGCACGGAACGCCCCCAGCCCAGGCGCCCAGCAATCGGCTCATTTTGGAGCGGGCCTGCGAAGTTCCTGGACGATGTAACGACCAAGCTTGTTGGCGTTGGTCCAGAGCGTAATCTCGGCCCTTAGGATGTCAGCAAGGTCTTTTGCCGCTGCCTCATCATAAGCGCCTTCGTCAGCCATCATCAGCGTCGTTCGTACAGCCATAACGCGACTATAGAAGCTGGCAATATCCTTGCACACATCGCCTAAGATTCCGATGTTGCCCAAATTGGCCTCCAAGACGCGGAATGGCGAGTGCTGCTTCTCGAGCGGCGATAACCAGTTTTTGGGGACCATTTTGTTCCCGCGCTCATTCTCGGCGGCGATGCCCTCCGCGTAACTGATGTGATTGCGACTATCTACAATGTCTAAATACGCCTCAATTTCCGCTGCGACAGAATGAGCTAAGGCGAAACGTCGCTCCTCTCTGTCGTGTCGGCGGGACTGTCTTTGTACCGCCCACGATATTAATCCGCCGACGATGGTTCCAAATAGGCCGGCGCCCGCTGTGATTATTTGAGGCCAGTAATCCGCCATGCCCGTCCTCCAAAACCCAAAGCATGAAGTATTTGCGCAGGCACTCGCCAAAGGCGCAAGTGCTGCCGACGCCTATGAGCGGGCAGGGTACAAGCCGAGCCGTTCGGCTGCATCGCGTTTGTCAACAAATGTGAACATCGAAGCTCGCGTGGCGGAGCTGGTCGAGCGCATATCGGAGAAGGCTGAATGGACCGCCGCTGATCGGCTCGCGTCTCTCAAGACCATCCACGATGCGCAGGCCAAGGCTGACCCTCGTGTTGCCATCGCCGCTATTGCCGAGGCGAACAAGATGCAGGGCTCCCACGCTCCGGCAAAAACTGAGGTGAGCGAGCCCGGCGGCTGGGAGCAGGCGGAAGACAAGACATGGCGTCAACGGCTTCGCGGCGAAAAGAGCTAGAGGAAAGCACCTACCTTACAAACCCGGCGCTGTTCGATTTTTGGGAGCAGGTCTTTCTTGGCGAGGCCGACATAGCCGTACTGCACGGCGGCCGGTCCAGCTCGAAGACTCGGGACACCGCCTGCCAACTTGTTCGTCTGGTGGATCATGTCGGCGTCAGGATGCGGGTGTTGTGCATTCGTCGCTTCCAGAACCGCATCCAGGAATCGGTCTACACGGAGCTGAAGTGGGCCATTGCGCACCTCGGCTTGGCGGATCGATACGACGTCCAGAAGACAACTATCATCCACCGGTCAACTGGCTCGGAGTTCATCTTCTACGGCATCGAGCGCAATCTCGAGGACATCAAGGGTACGTCCGATGTGGACATTCTCTGGGTCGAGGAAGCCGAGAAGCTGACCGAGGATCAATGGACAGTCATTGGCCCAACGATCCGCAAAGAGGACAGCCTGACGATCCTGCTATTCAACCCGAAATACGTCACGGACTATGTGTGGCAGAACTTCGTGGTGACGGCGCAGCCACACTCGGTGGTGCACAAGATCGATTGGGCGGACAATCCGTTCCTGTCCCAGAAGGCGTTGCGCGATATCGCGACGATGCAAGAGCGGGACCCCGAGCTATTCGAGCACGTCTATGGTGGCGTGCCTCTGGGGGATAGCGAACTTTCGATATTCAAGCGCCGTTGGCTCGATGCCTGCGTTGATGCGCACAAGGTTCTGAAGCTGGACCTGACAGGCCGGAACATCGTGGGATTCGACCCTGCCGATGATGGCGAGGACAAGAGCGCGACGGCTGACAAGATCGACGGCGTGTTCGCTGATGCCGAGGATTGGTCGAGCGGCAAGGATGAACTGGTCCAGAATGCCAAGCGTGTCTGGGCCAAGGCAAAACATCTCGATGCCACCGTGTCCTATGACACGATCGGCGTCGGCGCTTTTGTCGGCGGCTACATCGATGAGCAGAACGGGGCGGTCGGGGCGAAGGTCGAGCACTTTGCATTCCATGCCGGCGGCGCTGTCATGGATGCGGACCAACCGAGCGACCCGACCAACAGCAATAGCCCGCTGAACAAGGACGAATACCTGAACCTCAAGGCGCAGGCTTGGGCCAATACAGCCCGCCGGGCGATGCTGACCTTCAACGCCGTCACGCGGGGCCAATCGATCAAGCCCGAGGACGTGCTGTCGTTCTCGTCGAGCATGGGCAAGGCGAAGCTCGATGCGCTGTTCACCGAGCTGTGCGTGCCGTGGTGGGTCGAGACCGAGGGCAAGAAGCGCGTCGTGCCCAAAGCCAAGCTCAAGAAGGACCTCGGCGTGAAGTCGCACAATCTGGCTGATGCCGTGATCGCCGCCGACAACGTGAATATGGCGGCCCTGCCGACCGGCTGGATA
Source organism: Pseudomonadota bacterium (assembly GCA_023387585.1). Taxonomy (GTDB): domain Bacteria; phylum Pseudomonadota; class Alphaproteobacteria; order Rhizobiales; family Devosiaceae; genus Devosia. The sequence goes on along the minus strand of JAEWHZ010000206.1, from coordinate 36,507 downwards.
CTAACCCGAGGCGATTCATGGTGAGCAGAACTGCTATGATCGTCAATTCGGCCATGCGACGGCTGGAGACCATGTTCCCCCGTCACTTCGCTACGGGCTCGACCAAACACGACCACTATCGGGATTTCGGCTGGCCGGACGAACTGACGTTCGACCAGCTCTATCGGATGTACCGCCGCAATGGCCTTGCCTTCGCAGGCGTCGACAAGACGATCCTCAAGACCTGGCAGGATAGCCCGGAGGTATGGGAGACCGAGAAACCCGCCGAGAGCGATACTGAGTCCGATATCCGCCAGCGCTTTGCCGATCTGCGCATCTGGCAGCGCTTCGCCGAAGCTGATCGCCGGTCGATGGTTGGTAAATATGCCGGCGTCATCCTGCGACTGGCGGATGACAAAGATTTCGATCAGCCGGTCGATACGGTGCCGGGCGGAATTCTTGGACTTGCCGGCGTCATCCCTGCTTGGGAAGGCCAGCTGACCGTCGCTGAATACGATGGTGACCAGCGTAGCGACACCTACGGCGACCCGCTGTTCTACCAGTTCAACGAAGCGAACGTTGGCGACAAGACGCAGCCGCGCCAGTTCCGGGTTCACCCCGATCGGGTGCTTATCTGGTCGGACGACGGCACGATCCATGGGCAGTCGGCTCTTGAGCCCGGTTACAACGATCTGCTCGACGCGGAGAAGATCAAGGGCGCCGGGGGTGAGGGCTTCTGGAAGACGAGCCGCGGCGCACCGCTAGTCGAGGCCAAGGAGGGGGTGAACCCGAAAGACCTTGGTGCGGCAATGGGGGCGAACACGCCTTCCGAGCTGATCGACAAGATCAACGAGCAGATCGACAGCTTTCAGTCGGGTTTCGACAAGGGCCTGATGCTGGGAGGGATGACCGCCACGCCGTTGACCATCAGCCTGCCGAGCCCCGAGCACTTCTTTGCCGCACCGGTTCAGGCCTTCGCCGCCAGCCTGCACATCCCGGTCAAGATTTTGCTCGGGAGCCAGACCGGCGAACGGGCAAGCACCGAGGACGCGCAGGAATGGGCGCAGACGTGCAACGCCCGCCGGGTGACGCGCAACAGGCCAATCATCCAGGAATTCATCAATCGGCTGGAGCGCTTCTCGATCCTGCCGGAGCGCGACTGGCATATCGATTGGGCCGATCTGACCGAGGCATCCTCCACCGAGAAGATGCAGCGGGCCAAGGACATGTCCGAGATCAACGCCAAGCACCTTAACGAGTACGTCTTCACCCCGGACGAAATCCGCGGGGTCGCGGACTACGACCCGCTGACCGACGAACAGCGCCAGGTGGACGATCTGCCTGAGCCGGACGACGTGTTGCCGCCGCCAGCGGCCGAATAAAGCCATCGGAGACAGGCCCGTGCCAAAGCAGGTCCGAGTGAATGTTCGCTCGGTCGCGAACGTTGCTGCCGTGCGCAAGGAGAAGCGCAACGGCCGTGATGTCGTGATCGTGCCCAGCGCGACGATGCCCGACGATATCGTCATGAACGAGATCAGCTATCCGTCCGGCGAGATTGAAAAGTCGTTCGCCTCTCTCGAACGCACCCCAGCCCCTCTTGGTCATCCCACGATCAACGGCAAGTTTGTCTCCGCCCGTGATCCCGAAGGTATCAACCTCGGCTGGATCGGGGCGTGGAATGAGAACGTCCGCCGCGAAAAGGGCAAGGGCGGCAAGCACCGCATCTTGGTCGATAAGGTGATCGACGTCGAGCGAGCCAATCAATCTGAGGGCGGCGCTGCGGTTCTAGCTGCTATTGAGGCGGGTGGGCCGGTCCACACCTCAACTGGCCTGCTCTGCATGCTCGAAGCAGCCAACGGCGACGTCGATTACAAGCACATCGCCCGCGACATTGTGTTCGACCACGACGCCATCCTGCTCGACACGGAGGGCGCCGCCACCCCCGAGCAGGGCGTCGGCATGCTGGTCAATGCCAAAGGCGAAACCGAAGAAATCGAGGTCATCAACAGCACCCTCACCGAGGAAGCTGAGCGGGGCCTGGATTGGGCGATCGAACATCTCGCCCAAGCTCTTGAGCGGCGCGAACGAGCGTCGTGGCTGGAGCAGTTCAAGACCGCGATCATGAAGCTCATTCCGGGCTCGGAGCGGACAACCTCTGCAAATCAGGAGAAAGCAGACATGGCTGATGAAAAGCAGCTGGGTGAGCTTTCCGCGAAGGTCGACGCCCTTCCGGAGAGCATCGCAAAGGCCGTGGCCGACGCCGTCGGTGCAGCGGTCACCAACGCGGTGAAGCCCCTCACCGACGCCCACACCGAGGTCCTGGCGAACCAGAAGGCCAAGGACGACGCCGAACTGGCCGAACTCCAGGCCAAGATCGTCAAGGCGAACCTGCTGGACGAGCCGGCGGCCAAGGAACTGACCCTCAACGCTGCGCGCGCGCTGGCGAAGAAGGCAGAGCCCGGCAAGGCGGCGGCTCTCAACGGCGCGCTGGGCGGCGAAACCAAGCAGAGCGGCTTCAAGCTGCCTGCAGGCGACAAGGAGTAACCGTCATGGCGCGCTACAATCGCATTCATCTCGGCCCGGCCCGCAAGAACGACCCGCAGGTGCGGGAAGCCGAAGCAGGGGCGAGCTCGACCATCAAGCCCGGCACCTTCGTCGTGCTGTCGTCGGGCCGGTTCGTCAATGCCGGCGAATCGACCGTCGGCAAGCTCTGGCTGGCGCAGGAGAACTACCTGGCCATGAAGGGCGTCGATACGGCCTACACCGCCTACGCGGCCGGCCCGCCGGTCGTCCATGGCGATACCGTTCTCGGCCTCGAGCTTCAGGACGACACGCAGTACGCCGCGGTCATCGCCACCGGCACGAACATCACCGCCGTCGGTACCCCGCTCAAGCTGGCGGCGGGCGGCAAGCTCGCCATCGCCACGCCGGGGACCGACAACATCGTCGCGTTCGCCGACGAGGTCTTCAACAACAACACTGGCGCTGACCAGCTGATCCGTATCCGTGTCTCGGGCATTCCCGGCGCGACGGGTCCGCAGGGCGAGCCCGGCTAACCGCGGTCGAGAAGGAGAATACTTCGATGCGCTACTTCGATGAACAGCTCGTCGCCAATTCTCGGCCGCACCGCCAGTGGTGGGCCGAGGTCGGCGCCCAGCGTGAGGCGTTCCACATCCACGAGGTCAACCTGGCCGACCTGGCGTCCAGCACGGGTCTTGTGACCAATGCTGCCGCCGTTCTGCCCCGCGATGCCTGGTTGGAAATGGACACCATCACCCGCCGCGTTATGCGCGACGATGAAGGTGAAAACTTCATGCGCGACCTGATGGCCCTGGCTCGCCCGGTACATATCGGCAAGATTGCTTTCGGCTATCGCGTTTCCAGCGACGCCGGCACGGTGCGCCGCACCATCTCCGGCCAGGTGCCCGAGACGGTCGACAAGGTCACCTACGACTATCGCCGCGCCATCGTGCCGATCTTCAACACCGGCTATGGCCGGTCCTGGCGCGAGTGGAACACGCTCCAGTCCGAGAACTTCGATGCCCTGGCCGACGATCAGGAAGCCCATGTCGCTGCGATCCGCCGCAACATGGCCGACTACGTCCTGAACGGCGACACCACCATCAAGTTCGAGGGCTCGGTCGGCTACGGCATCCGCAACCACCCCTATGCCAAGTCGATCAACCTCGGCTCGGCCGGTGGCGGGTTCAACATCGACCTGACCTCGTCCAGCACCACGCCGGATCAGTTGGATGCGTTCTTCACGAACGGCATCGGTGGCACGGTCCGGGCCAACAAGCTCGCGGGTCGCAAGGTCAACCTGTATGTCTCGCCCGAGATCATGCAGAACTTCTCCCGCAGCTATTCGGGGTCGACCGGCTACAAGCCGGGCCGCATCATCGACTACCTGCGCACGCACCCCAACATTGCCAAGATCGAAGAAACCTCGATGCTTTCGGGCAACGCGTTCTTCGCCTTCGTGCCGGATGCGACGTTCATCCGCCCGCTGGTCGGCATGGCGACGAACACCACGGCGGCTGTCCGCCTGAACCCGGTCGATGACTATTCGTTCCTGGTCATGGCCGCGCTCGGCATCGACATCCGGGCCGACTGGAACGGCGCCTCGGGCGTCTATTACTCGGTCGACGTCGACTGATCCTAGTGAGCACTACGAGGGGGTGCGCGTACTGTGCGCCCCCTTTTGTGTGCCCATCTCCCTCTCACGAAAGGAGCGCGTCATGCGCATCGAGATCACGGCCGGCGGCATCTACGGTGCCAATGGCGAAATTCCCGTCGGCACCATCATCGAGGTCAAGGATGAGCCCAAGGGCTGGGATGGCCGATATCGTGTCCTTGCGGATGAAAAGGACAAGGAGCCGGTCAACAACCAGCCCAGCGCTCGCGACGAGCTCAAGAAGCAGGCCGATGAGCTCGGGCTCGAATATGCCAAGAACATCAGCACCGAAAAGCTCAAGGAGCTGATCGACGCCAAGCTGGCGGCCTGATCGTCATGGCGGGGTATGGGCAGGATCAGGGCCTGACGGACTGGTTGACGGCCAACGGGCTATCTTTGCCCGCCGGCGCCCTGTCTCCGGCCGTTCTTCGTCAGCGCGGCTCCGCCTATGTCGACGGCACGTACGGGCCCCGGCTGATGTGCAGTGCGCCGACAGGCGGCATTGACCAGGAGCGAGCGTGGCCTCGAACTGGCCATGTGGTCAACGGCATTGCTATCGCCGCCGACGCCGTCCCAACCAAATGGGTAGAGGCGTCCTATCGCGCCGCCTACCTCATCGCCACTAATCCCGCGTTCGGCGCTTCCACCGTCAATCCCATGCAGCGCGTGAAGCGACAGAAGGTCGACGTGATCGAGAGGGAATTCTTCGACGGCGGCGCGGTTGAGATAGGGGCTGGTGGCCTTGCCGCGATCGACGCCGAGATTGACGGCCTCGTGGCCCCGCTGCTCTGCCCCGATCTCGACGGGTCGTTTGCCGGTCTCTGGGCCATCGGTAGCTGACCATGGGCTTCTATTCGGAGATGGCCGACATGGCGGCCGAGCTTCTGCTGCCCGACGCCCAAGGCGGCTTGGGTCAAGGCACTGTGCAGCTCAAACGCATCAGCATCGTTCCCATCGACCCGGCCCAGCCATGGCTCGGCAACAAGGAGACCGAACAGACGTGGTCGCTCCGGGCCACCGTGAAGCGCGTGAACCACCGCAACATCAACGGCGTGCTGATCAGCGAGACGGGTGACGAAGTGATATTCGCCGATCCCGGCACGGTGCCGCTGTTGTCCGACACGCTGGTGATCGACGGCGTGAACCGGGCGATCTTCGAGCTTAGGCCGATCCCGGGCGCCGGAGTCATCGTCGCCTGGAAAGCATGGAGCAAGGCATAAGCCCTACTCGATCTGGCTCGCAACGGCTCCCGACACAAGCGGAAATGGCAGTTCAACGTTGTCGAGCTTCGGAGTGAACAGAACAGCCGCAATAATAAGCGCACATCCCGCCTTCAGGATTCTAGCGCGTCTCTGTTTCTGTGCGACGGTTCTCATTTCAAGTCCATGTGCTGATTGCACCTAGAGCAGCCGAGACATGCGCCACGAGTCAATGATCGAGACGTGTTATGCTTAAGCGGCTTTCTCCCCGCGAACTGCTGCTCAACCTGGCCGCCGAGTGGGAGGCCACGCTTGCCCGCGAGTGGCTGGAATCCATCCGGTCCATCACCTCGGCTGTGGTGCTCCGGGATCTGGTCGCAGAGCTTGAGCGCGGCAATCTCGACCGGGCAATGGCACTGCTGAACATCGACGCGGATCGGTTCGCCAGATTCGAAGGCGCGATCATCCAGGCTTACAATGCAGGCGGTCAGGCCATCGTCGGCTCAATGCCCAACCTGCGCGACCCGAGCGGCAACCGCGTCCATTTCAGCTGGGGTGTCCGCAACCTGCCCGCGGAACAGGCCCTGCGGCAGCACGCAGCGGGGCTCGTGGACGGGCTGGTGGGCGAGCAGTTGACCGTTGCCCGCCAAGCGCTGGTGGACGGCCTCTCGCGTGGCCAGAACCCGCGCCAGACAGCGTTGGGGCTGGTGGGGCGCGTGAACAGGAGCACCGGCTTCCGTGAGGGTGGCGTGCTGGGGAATTCACCATCGGTGGTGCAGCGGCTCGACCGCATCTATGCCGGCCTCCGCGGCGGCGACACGCAGGCTATGCGCGACTATCTCGGCTACAAGCTGCGCGATCGTCGCTTCGACGGCCACGTGCGCCACGCTCTGGAGCAGGGCGGCATCGTGCCGGCCGACGCCGTGGGTCGGATCGTCACGTCATATTCGAACCGAGCCCTGAAATACCGGGCCGACAACTTGGCGCTGACCGAGACGAACATCGCACTGACGCAGGCGAAGAACGATGCTTTCCAGCAGCAGATAGACGCAGGCAAGCTCGAAGCAGGCGACGTGGTGAAGACCTGGGGTCGATCGATCTCCAAGGAGAAACGCGCCGATCACCTTGCCATGGTGGGGCAGACCGTTCCGTTCGATCAGCTATTCACGCTGCCGGACGGGACGCAATGCACCGGGCCGCATGACCCGAACCTGCCGGCCGTGCATCTGGTCGGCTGCAAATGTCCGCCGCCGGACATCAGCATCGACTTCACCGCGCAGGCGCTGCGGCGGTATCGGGAGCGGGTCGGTGAGTAGCTTCAGTGCCGTCATCGGCGATTGGTGCCGCAGGGTGCCGGAAGCCATCGATGCGGTACTCAAGAATAGCGCCCAGCGGCTCGCCAGGGAGATAGACGCCGAACTTGACCGCATGGTCTACCAAGCCCCGCCCGCGCCTTCTGGGTATCAGCGGACGGGGTTCCTCCGGGCCTCCTTCGTCGCCTCAACCGAGGCCATGCCTCAGCTGATCCGCGACAACCCAGGCATCGAGGTCGATGCCGACGCCATGGGGCCGATCATTCTAGTGATCAACGGCTGGGACGGGGGCGGTACGCTCTACCTCGGCTACACGGCCGCATATGGCGCGCAAGTTCATATGGGCGCAAACGGTACGGTGCCGAAGCCGTGGGTCACTCTCGTCAGCCAGCGGTGGCAACAGATCGTGCAGGAAGAAGCCGCTAAGGTGAAGCAGGCGTTCGGCCTGTAACCCGTCTAGAGCCTGCCCTGGGCGGTGAACCAGTCCTGGAGGATGCGCCGGATAGCTTCCGGGCGGGTCGGGATGTCCGGCAACTCACGGCGATACGCCTCCACCGCATTAATCAGTTGGCGAGGCAAACGAAGGTTGACCGGATGCGTATCCACAGCCGGGCGGCCCTTTTTTTGTTTCGTGGTGCGATCTTCTGGAATCATCGTTCGCTACTGCCACGTGAGTCCGGACAGAACAAGGCCAGCCGGGCATGGGAGGTATGAGGCAACATGCCAACGATCCAGACCAAGATCAGGCGCGCTATCGAGGCTCGCGTTGCGTCCCTGTCGATGGCCGCCCAGTACACGATCGTCTGGACCGATGGGCCCGGCTACACGCCGGACCCGCAGAAAGCCTATCTCCGCGCGACGTGGACTCCGAACGATACGCAACGCCAGTTCATCGGTTCTCGCGATCCGCATCGCCGCCCCGGCGTGCTGCAGATCGACGTGTTCGAGGTCAGGACGCAGGGCTCGGCCAAGGCTATCGAGACGGCCGGGCAGGTGGCTGAACACTTCGAAACTGACCTGCACATGGCGTTCATGGATATTCAGGTTCGCGTGCTCAAGGCGCCCAGCGTCATGGCCCCGTTCATAGACACGCACATCCAGGTGCCGGTGCTGATCGAGGTGGAGGCATACGGTTGAAGGGGCATCAAGGATGCACCCTCACTTCCTGACCATTTCGTCGGTCACCTCACGGCCGGTGTGAACCGGGGCAATGAGGGCAGAAAGGTCAAATCCCTGCCGCTGGGCCTCGGCCAGATATTCCTCCCGGGTCGCCTCTGGGAGATCGGGGCTTCGCGCCAATAGCCAAAGGTTCTTGCGGTCAGGAGTGCCGACGAGCGCGATCTGGTAGGCAGGGTCGATCTTCAGGACCCAGTAGTCGCCGCTGGTAAAGGGTATCCAGCGGATGAACTCGGGCAGGAAGGTCACCTTCAGCCGGGAGTTCGTATCATCCACCGGCGATGCTTCCCCAAGCGCCTGGGACGGTTCGCCATCCTCGTCGAAGCAGCGATTGTCGACCCGGACGCTGCCACCTTCGTTGAGCGAGTAGGTCGCGGTGATGTCGGTTGCCGTTTCGTCCTCGTACTTCAGAGGCAGCCGGCAGATTTCATACCAGCGGCCCAGATAGCGGCTCAGGTCAAGACGCGGGATGGCAGTCACTTCGGTCATGGATGGATCTCCTCTGGGTCCAGCCAAACGTCGATTGTGGAAGCCAGTTCCAGCGTCCCACGCAGCAGATCGCGTGCTGAAAGAATCCGGCCAGCCCGGTTCATGCCCCGCCGATTGAGCGGGGCTTTTCTTTGCCATCCTTCAGGAGAACATCATGGCTATCAACATCCCCGTGGCTGGCCGCAAGCTGTTTATCGGCCCGGCCATCACCCCGCCTGTCGGCGCGAACGTCGAGTTCGACGCCGAAGACTTCATCCCGCTCGAATCCGATGATTGGGAGCCCGTCGCCAAGTGGCAGACCGCTGGCGCCCTGGGCGGTGAGCAGCAGACCATCACCACGACCTATATCAACGAAGACTGGGAAGAGGTGCAGATGGGGACCAAGAACCCCGGCACCATGCAGAACACCTTCGGTGTGGAGGACCTGGACCCCGGCCAGCAGGCGCTCTACGCCGCTGCCGGCGACAAGCGGCTCTATCAGTTCAAGATCGAGTTCCCAGACGCCCCGGTCGGCGGCACGCCGTCCTATCGCCTGTTTGCGGCCTATGTGACGTTCCCGGCCGAACAGGGCGGCGAGGCGAATGCTGCCGGCCTGATGCAGGTGAACTTTGTGAAGTTCAAGAACACTGTCCGTATCCTGCGCACGGGAACTGCGGCGCCGGCCTTCACCTTCCCGCCGTTCATTTACGGCGCGCCCGAGGTGGCCGAGGTCATGTCGGTCGATGCGTCGAACGTCACGGGCGCGGACAGCACGGCCTACCTCTGGCAGGTGTCCGAGGACGGTGAGACCGACTGGTCCACGGCGCCCGGCACTCCGAATGCCTCGTCCTACACCATCGATGCTGGGGCCGAGGGCGACTATCTCCGCTGCCGCGTCACGCTGACGGGAGTTGGGGGCACGAACGTCGCCTATTCCAACGTGGTCGGCCCGGTCGATCCGGCCTGATCCCTGAGGAACGCTCTCGCCTTCTGGTGAGGACACGTGACACGGCCAGCGCTGTCGGTGGCGCGGGCCGCACCATTTCATCGACAATGGAGATTGTGATGGCTTCCAAAGCCAAGCTTGGCGCCGGCAACGTGGAGATCACGTTGGATGGCGAAACTGCAATCCTGCGACCGACCCTGAAGGCGGCTCAGACGCTATCCCGCCGTTCCGGCGGGCTCGTTGCGCTGGTCCAGGAGGTCACGAAATTTGACCTCGACGCTGTTACCGCCGTGGTGGCCCTAGGCCTTGACCGCCAGCCGAAGGATGTGGCGGATGCGGTGTGGCGGACCGGCGTGTCGGATTTGGCCGGGCCCGTGGTCGAATTCATCAGTGTCCTTGCGAATGGTGGGCGCCGGTCGGACGAGAGCGAAGGAGGAGAGGGAGAGTCGGGCCCTCCGAGCGAATAACGCTCGTCGATTTCTATGACGATCTGGCCGAGGTCGCGCTCGGCTGGCTTGGGTGGACTGAGGCTCAGGCGCTGTCGGCGGATGTCAACGCCATCCTGGTGGCGCACGAGGGTCAGCTTGGAATGTTTGAGGCCGTTGGGTGGATCAGCCGCAAGGAGGAGGCCGAGCCTGATGGTCAGGCGACTGCCAAACCAGCAGCCCGGGAGCTTACCGCAGAGGTTTATGACGCGGTGTTTGGGTAGGCGACACCAGGGTTGCTAGAAAACAACTCCAGCGCCGAGGTTGGCCCGCGTAACGGCGTTGATATTGGTGTCGCCGAACTGCGTCATCTCGATTTCCCCACGTACGAAGTACCCGCCAAAATTGTACTCAGTGCCGACGCCATAGTTGACCGTCGGTGTCCACGATGTGTCCGTCGTACTCGTCGTGGAGACGGTGGTTGTGGAGATAAGCGCTGCGCCAATTCCTGCTTTGCTGAATATAGTCCAATTTTCGAAGCTCGCACCGAGGCGCCCACTGAGGGCCGGGCGGGCGGTCACTTCGTAGTAGGAGTAACTCATAGACGGCTGCCCTGCTCCGGGTACCCAGCCGAACCCCTCCCACTGGTTCGCCTTGCCAAAATCAGTCGAGACCGAAGCTTCGATGCCGTACAGCAGACTTTCCGAACGGAAGTTCACGCCGGTAAATGCACCGGCAGAAACGAACACGTGGTCATCCTCCCAGTGGCGAGCTTCCTGGCTGTAGGTCGGAGAAAGGCCGCCCAAGACGCCGGCGTAAAACTCAGGAATTAGCTCCTGAGCCGGTATAGGATGAGCAAGCCCAACAAGCATTGCTGCTGCGATCACATTGAAACGCGCCATATGTCCTCCCCCATTTTATGGTGAGGAAAGCACTAAGACGCAGATGAGTCGAGTCAGTTGCCGGCCATCATGGCATCCCTTCTGGATATCGCGGCATTGATGTCGTCTTCCGCTAGTAGAAGGCTGTCGACACAGTCATTGACGTCCGAAAGCATCTCCTCTGCATCCGGATCGTCGGCGCGCCGGTTGGCATAGCGATCCAGCATTAATAGGCAGGCCCGCCGGCCATCAGCGATTTCGGCTAGGCGGGCATCGTTGTCGGATCGTTGGTGCTCGATCCAGAAAAAGTAGCCCACTGCTGCCAAAACGGCCGCGCACGTCACAGCTACAAGACCTCGAAGCCACATGCAGGCGCCTCCCAGAATGGGAGAGACCCTAGCCTTGACTGCCAAAAGGGGGCAACCCATGACCATTGCAAGTCTTGGTATTGAACTGACCGGCATCCCCGGCTTTGACCGCGGTTCGGCAGCCCTCGAAAAATTCACGACTTCGTCCAAGAAGGCAGAGACGGCAGCGGCTGCGCTCACAGCCAAAGCTGAAAACGCGGCCGTTCGCGTCGCTCGGATATTTGGGAGCGACACCCATGCGGCCCGGTTTGCTCAGCAAATCGACAAATCCAATCGGTCGTTGACCGGATTTGAAGCCATTGCAGCACGAGCGGCTATGCAGGCAGAGCATCTGACCCGCCAAATCAATCAGATGAGCGCGCATGAAATTCGGAATGTGGAGATTCAGCAATTCGGTCGCGACCTAGACCAGCTTCGGGCCAAGTTTAACCCGCTCTTCGCCGCGTCGAAGCAGTACGAATCCACGCTGGATGAGATCAATTACGCTCACCGCATTGGTGCGATAACCGCTCAGGAGCAATCTGCGGCGGTCATGCGCCTTGATGCGCAATATGAGCAGGCTGCGAGATCTGCAAACGCGCTCACTGCGGCCAATAGGTCAATGAGGGGCAGCTTCCACACGACCAATCTACTGTTTCAGGCGCAGGATATCGCCATGATGACCGCCATGGGCCAGTCGCCCATGATGCTCGCCATGCAGCAGGGCATGCAGGTCGGCGGTATTTTCCACCAGATCGGCAACGGCCGCCAGATCGTGCAGGCGCTCGGCGGCGCCATCATGGGTCTGCTCAATCCGCTGAACCTGGCGACCATCGCTGTGATAGCCCTGGGCGCAGCCGGCGTCCAAGCGCTGATGAGTATGAGTACGCAGATGGGGCCCACTCGGAGGTCCTTTCAGGAGCACAGCGAATGGCTGTCCAATCTGCTCAAGGGCTATGACGATCTTCAGTCGGCGGTCGACAGCTACCTTAGCAAGGCCAATACCCTCCCCGCCCCGCTGGGGCGGATCGAGATCGCTGGCGGCATCGACGCCGATATCCTGCGCTTGCAGGAGTTGGAGCGAGCCTTGAACAACTTCCGCATCCGAGCGGACGCTTTCATTCCGCTCGGATCGATCAACGAGGATCTGGCGACGCTCCGCCAGTTCAAGAGCGAACTGGATGCCGGTGCTCTCACGGCCGAGCAGTTTTCGGAAAAGATGCTGCTCATTGCGCTTAACCCCGCCGTCCATGGCGACGTACAGAGAGCGGCGCGGGGGATGCTGGAACTTTCGCGCGAGGCTGCGGAAATCGAAGTCAGGATCGATGGCGCTCGGATCGCCTTGCAGGGTCTCTCTGATGAAGCTTTGGTCGCTGCGACCAGAATGGCAAACCTCCGTGCGACGTTTGATCTTCTCGGATCGGGCGAGCAGACGCACGGCGGGTTGCAGCGAATTCTCGACGGACAAACCGAGGCTCTTGAGTCACTCCAGGGAATGATCCCAGACGTCCGGACGGCGCAGCAGCGTGCAGCGGAGGAGCTTGCCATCGCTCTTAGGCATCCGTCTGAACAATTTCGGGCCGAGGCGCAGGCAGCCTACGATCTCTTCGTCCGCAATTCGCAGATCATGGAGTCTCGCAGCGCGTCTGCAAGTGCGCGGAACCAGTGGGGAAGTTCCATCGACTCTTTCGAACAGCGAATCGCAGCCCAGCGACTTGAGATCACGCTGCTCGGCCAGTCGACGTTCGAGATCGAGCGACAGAAGGCCGCTTTCGACCTGCTCAATCAGGCCAAGCAGGCCGGGGTCCAGATTAACGAACCTCTAATCAACCAGATCAACTCGATGTCTGCCGAGTACGCATCCGCTGTCGTTGAGATGGAGCGACTAGCACAGGCGCAGACTACCCATGCCGAGCAAGTGCTGTTCTATCGCGGCACCTTTGCCGGCCTCTTCTCCGATATGAAGTCCGGCCTTCGCGACGGCATGAACGCCTGGGAGGCAATGGGCAACACTGCTGCGAACGCCCTCGATAAGATCGCGGACCGCGCCCTGTCGATGGCCGCCAATGGCATTTTCGACATGATCTTCGGCGCGGTGATGGGCGGGTTGGGCGGCAACAGCCTCGGCGGCGGTTGGGGCGTTGCCGGCGGCTTCGGGCGGCCGGGCATCTTCGGCATTCCCGGCATGGCCGAGGGGGGCACGGTAACTCGTCCCGGCCTCTCCTGGGTCGGTGAGCGCGGCCCCGAGCTCCTCAACCTTCCCCGCGGTGCGCAGGTAATCCCGAATGGACCGTCTCTGGCTATGGCTGCCAACCCGAACGGCGGCGACATCGTCATCAACAACGTAATCAACGTTCCGACGGGGACGTCTGCCGATGTCGCGCCGGCTATTGCGCGCGAGGTCACCAAGGAGTTGCGTCGGCAGCTTCCTGATGCCATCGAGCGGCACAACCGCAATCCGCTGCGGAGGGTGGGCTGATGGCCCTCCCATCCACCCTATCGCCGGATCAACTCGCCGATCTTCTCCGCGTGCAAGACTGGCAGTTCGTCCAGGGCTGGCAGCAGCAGCGCTCGGCGACCGGTGGCGGTGAGACCCGCTATGCCGACCGGGCGCCGTCGCTGTGGAGGGCGGATGCAACGACAGGTCCGATCGAGAACGCCGCAGCCGAAGGCATCATGGCGCTGATCAACAGCCGGGCAGGCGGGCTCAAGACCGTCCTGCTGTACAATAAGCGGCTGCCTTTCCCGGCCAGTGATCCCGATGGAGCGATCATCGGCAGCACTGTTCCGAAGATTAACGTCATCACCGATCGCCTGCACGTGTCGTTCACCGGTTTCCCGCCCGGATACGTGCTCCCGGTCGGGACCTATTTCGGGATCGTGTTCGACACGTCGCGATACTATCTCGGCCAGTTTGTCGAGGATCGAACGGCCAACCCGATCACTGGCGCGGTGGCCACAACCGAAATCTGGCCGCCGCTTCCTGCGTCGATCATCGGTACACCCGACGTCATCATCAGGAAGCCTTGCGCTAAGTTTCGCATCGAGCCGGGTAGCGCCTTCCCGTCGAAGACGAGCTCGCTGCACGCGACGATCAAGTTCTCCGCCGAACAGACCTATAGCCGGTAGGCCCCATGTACGACCCTGCAACGATCGACGCTCTCGCGAGCGGCGCCATTGTCGTGCGCGACATGCTGGTCGTGCGCGGCAAGACGCTCGGTGGTTCACCCCAGGTGTTCAGCTATTGGACTGGCGAGGACAACGTCGCCGTCAATATCGTGCCGGCGGGCGAGACGGCGCCGGTCTCATATAGCTTCGTCGGCGGTGGGACGTTGCTTGACGTGCCGGCGATGGTCGATGCGATCGGCGTGGATGCCAGGAGCATCACGTTCGGCCTCGATCACCTCAGCGATGATGCCGGCAGCCCGATGGACATGGTCTATGGCCATAACGTGCGGGTGGCTCGGATCGAGCTGCATCGCGCCCTGTTCGATCCGGATACCTGGAACCTGGTCTCCACACCTCACCTGATCTTCGCAGGTCGCGTCGACGGCGCGACTGTTGACGACGCCGCGGCGGGCGGCGAGGGCGGGCTTTCTCTCGAGGCGGTGAGCAGCGCCATCGATCTCACAAAGACCAGCCCCGCAATGGAATCTGACGAACAGCAGAAGCTGCGGGGCGGTGATCGCTTCCGCCGCTATGGCGATACGGCGGCCCAGGTCGAGACCTGGTGGGGACAGGCGAAAAGCTGATGTTCGATCCTATCAGTCTCTTCATCCAGCTCATTGTCGGTGTCGTTCTCTCGGTCGCGTCGACGCTGCTCAAGCAGGCTTTCGCCAAGCCGACACCCGAGCAGCAGCGCCGAACCGGCACGCGCGGTTCTGCCCAGATCGGGGGCAAGGTCCCGCAATACTTCCTCGTCGGCACCGTCGGGGAGGCTGGCAAGCTCGAGTACCGGAATACGTGGGGCAACAGCGGAGAGGTCCCGAACGCGTATCTGACCGAGGTCTATTCCTTCGGCGACCTGCCGATATCGGGGCTGACAGGGCTCTACGTCAACGGGACGCGCGTCACCCTCGCCAGCAGCGGAGCAGTCGAGCAGGGCTTTCCGGTGCCGGAATATAGCGGGCACCTGTGGTGGAAGTTCTTCGACGGCCGGCAGTCCGTCGCCGACAGCTACCTGGTCGGCAAGTTCGGTGGCGATGCCGAACGTCCGTGGCTCAGCGACATGATCGGCGTCGGAGTTCCGTACCTCGTCGCGACGTCGCTGTGGAGCGAGACACTCTGGACCGGCTTTCCTGCCTTTCTTGGTGAGTTCGAGGGCATCGCCCTGTACGACCCGCGCCAGGACACTACGGCAGGCGGTAGTGGCTCTCACCGTTGGGGGCAGCCGGAGACCTACGCTCCGTCCGACAACAACATGGTCATCATCTACAACATCGAGCGCGGCATCTATTTTGACGGCGCTCATGTCTGGGGAGGAAAGAAGACCGCGGCCGATCTGCCTTACGAGGCATGGGCTGCCGCTATGGACGCCTGCGATGAGGCTGTCGAGCTCGAAGCGGGCGGCACGGAGAAGCGCTTCCGTGCTGGCCGGCGCATCGATCTCAACGAGCGCCCCGCCGATATCGAGCGGGAACTTCTGATAGGCTGCAACGGGCGCATCAGCCACACCAGCGACGGGAAGGTCTATCCCCTCGTCGGTGTGCCATCCGACGCGGATGGCGCCTTCAGCGACGCCGACGTGCTCGCCACCGAGCCGCTCGGCTCGATCCCGTTCCCGGATCTCGACGGCATCATCAATGGCGCGACGGCGACCTATCGCGAGCCGGCACAGGCTTGGGAAGACAAGGAAACCGCGCCCTACCTCCGCAGTGACCTCGAGGAGGAGGACGACGGGCGCCAGCAAATCGAGGGGCTCGACCTCGGAACGACGTTCTCCGGCACCCAGGCGCAGCGCATCATCAAGGCGGTGATCGAGGAAGGCAGGCGGTTCCGGACCCATGTCGTCGCGCTGCCGCCTGAGTTCGCCCAATTCCGGCCCTTGCAGGTTTTGGCCTGGACGTCGGACCGCTTCGATTATGCCGCCAAGCTGTTCCTGATCACCTCGCGCAGCATTACACCCTGGGGTCAGGTTGTGCTCGGGCTTCAGGAGGTCGATCCCGCGGACCATGATTGGGTGCCCTCGACAGACGAGCGGCCCCTGACGTTTGCTCCGATTGTCACCAACCGGCCACCGCCGCAGGAGGTCTCCGGGTTCTTCGTCGAGCCGGCTATTGCGATGGACAGTGAAGGGCGGCCGCGCCGCCCTGCCATCGACGTGTTCTGGTCGGCTGCCTCGGCTACGGTCGACGTTCGAGCGGTGCGGATTACGGTCGCGCTACCGGATGGAGTCGATCCTGATGAGCCGGGCACGCTGGTCTGGGATGGCGAGGCACCGCGGCCTGAGCTTGGGTCGGCGCGTGTCGTCGAAGCTATTTTGCCGAACGAAGACTATCTGGTGCAGATCCAGTACGTCCCGCTTTCGGGTCGTGCGACGATTGCGAGCGCCTGGCTCCCTGTCATCACGCCGAACGTAAAACTCGGAGCCTACGACGTCGTCTATGGCGACCTGAACCTCGACGAGGTCAGCGACCAACTGCGCGAGCTGCACAACTGGATCGGCGAGAACTTCCGCGAGGTCTATGACCAACTCGTCGCCCAAGCCGTGGCGCAGGGGGATCAGGAGGCTGCGAACTCGTCGCAGTTCTCGACCATGCGCCGCGAGCTGGCGCTGGCGGCCGGCGAGATGCAGGCGAGCTTCACCGAGACCGTTAACCTCGCCATCGTGCCGGTGAATGGGCAACTGGTGGCGATCGGCGATGCACTCACCGAGCTGACGGCGGGCGATCCGGGTGGCACCGGCACGGCTCGCTGGCGGATGCGGGTGGTATCGGGCGACAGCGGCAGCGCAACGCTGGGGCTGGAGACGCGTTTTTTCACTGGCGATCCGAACGACTTCGATCCGGTCGGGCTTTACATGACCTCGGGCGCCGACGGCACGCGCGAACTGATGCTCGATGCGTCCCGCGTGGTGATGGGCGATATCAGCTCGGGCACGTCGACGAACTGGCTGGTCTACGACGACGGCATCTGGCGGGTCGCCGACCTGCTGGTGGGTGAGGCGTCGATCCAGGACCTCGCCGTCACGCGGGGCAAGATCGCCGAGGCCGCGATCGGTTCGGCCGAGATTGAAGACGGCACCATCGTCACGGCCAAGATCGGCGATGCGCAAATCACCAATGCCAAGCTCGGCACCGCCTCGGTCGATACGATCAAGATCGCGGCGGGCGGTGTGACCACCCTTTACGCGTCGACCAATCCGTCACCGATCACCATCGTTAGCGGCTTCAATCAGCGGGCGGCCCTGAGTTTGAACATCACAGAGGGTGCGGTTCTAGTTCAGGGATTCTTGTCTATCGGCATGTCGGGCTCAGTGGGCGGCCAGAGCGTCTATGCTCTGCTTCGAAGAAACGGCGTAGACGTTGCGGCCCAGTATGTGGCCGGGGTTGGTGGAGACCACCCGGTTTCGCTCTTCTACGTCGATGAAAATCCAGGAGGGAGCGTGACTTATCAACTGGGTGTTGTAGCCGGCACCGTCGCCACAGGGGGTGCTGGTGTTTATGCAGGTTCGGCTTTGATGGCGTTCAATAACAAGCGATGAAGTACTCACTCTACGACATCCAGAGCGGCGAAATCGTATCGCATTTGACCCTGCCTCCCGCCACACTGGCGCAAAACGTCCCCGAAGGCTTCGCCACCATCGCCGGGCACCATGAGGGCAGGGTCGTGGACGGGTCACCCGAACCATTCTCCCGGCCCATGATCCTTGCGGGTTCCATTAAGGCCGAGGCGCAGCGCAGGATCGAAGCGCGCTATCCGACCTGGCGGCAGATGAACATCCTGCGCGCCGGCAATGAGGATGAGATAGAAGCCATGGGCCGGTTCATCGACGCGATCCGCGCCGCATCCGACGTGCTCGACGCGATGGAGGCCGTGCCGGGCAACTACGCTGACGATCACCACTGGCCTGAACAAACGGAATAGGCGGGCCACCCTGCCCAAACCAGCATTTGCACACCGCCTCCGGGCGGCTTTCCTGAGGATTGCCCATGGCTCGTCTGGCTGACTACACCAGCGGCACCATCACCCTGACCAATGGCGAGGCCGAGTTTACCGGCACCGGAACGGCATGGCTGATCGCCATGATCCGCGAGGGCGATACCATCCTCGACCTGCCGGGAACGGCTTTCCAGGGCGTGATTGCCAGCATCGAGGACAACGTCTCCGGCACGCTTACCCAGCCCTGGGCCGGACCGACCCTCGAGGGCGTGCCTTATCGTGTCCGCTATCTGCCGGACGGCGCGCGGGGCCCGGCACTGGCGGCGCTGGTGCGCGAGCTGCTGGCCGAGGGGAATGTGCAGGCCCTCGCCGCCCTGGCCGGCCTCAACGGCCGCATCCCGATCTTCACCGGCCCCGGCGCCATGTCTACAATCGCGCGCACAGACCTCGTGTCGGGCGTCGCCTTCAACGTCCAGGTGGCGGACCTCGCGGCTCGTGCCACCTACGACGCCCAGCCGGCTGGCTTCGCGGTACTGGTCGCGGATATCGGCGACGGTCGCGCGGCGGTCTATTCGAAGGCGAGTGAAGTCGTCGCTGACTGGACCGATCCCGCCTTCGTCACCGGCCCGCCGATCACTCTCACCGTCACCGATGTCGAGGCCACACCATTCGGCGAGGAGCCCGAGTTCGACCTGATCTCGCGACCGGGCGGATATAACGTCGAGGTGAAGCTCCCCAGCGGAATGATCCTGCAGCCCGGAACAGTGACGACGCTCGATGCCGGTGATCCTGCCGAGGTCGACTTCGTTCCGATCACTGGCGGCTTCCGGATTGATATGGGGATACCTCGCGGTCCAACAGGGACCATAGATGGTGTCACAACTTTCTGGCAGGATCGCATCACCTTCGACATGTCGCTAGCGGCGGCGCAGGCTGGGCTTGAGATCGTCACCGAAGTTCATCAGGACACCGGCATCATCATTGATGACGCCGACCCACGCCGGCCCATCGTCTCCCTCGACATCGCCGACCAGCCCACAGCCGAGGCCGGAACGGACAACGAGAAGGCGATGACGGCGTTGAGGGTCAAGCAGGCCATCGACGCTCTCACACCTCCTGGCTATCCGGCTACGGCCCGCCGCAACCAACTTCTCTCGTTCGGCCGTCTTGCCAAGCTTATGGGCGGGTTTTGGCGAGGTCTCGATACCGTAGCGTTCGGCTTCTCGGTGGCGGGTGAGGCTGATGCCGGAAGCACAGGCGGTGCGGTTGATACGGTCGCAAAGGCATGGAAGCCGGGGATAACTGCGGGTGCCGCGCGCTTCCCGGTGAACATGACGAGCAATACCGCCCCGTCTCCGTATGTCGCCAGCAGTGGAAGTGTTTTTTCGCCCAACCTTCCCTACCTCGCATTCGATGGGAACGCGGCGACGTACTGGCAGAACAATACGTCCATGTCGCCCGACTACCTGCAAATTGATCTTGGGGCGGGAAACGCAACGACCGTTGCCTCCTACCAAGTGCAGGCCTCAAGCGGCGCGGCACCGCAGGCGCCCAGAGACTTTAATCTGCAAGGGTCCAATGACGGATCAGGTTTCACGACCGTAGACAGTCGAACCGGTCAGTCCTTCACCGGTGGCGAAACCAAGACATTTACGTTGGGTGCTGTTAGCGCCGCGTATAGGTACTGGCGGCTTCAGGTTACCGCAAACAGCGCCAGTTCTGCGAATTTCATCGTTGCGTCATTTCAGGCGTACGGTCCGGGGACCCCAAACAACGCCACCTGGATTGCACCGTACCAGACTGCAGATGCGACGCGGTCTAAGGCGCGCGCGGTGCTTGAGATCGACCCCATCGACGCGATCACACTTGGCACGGATTGGACGGTGGAACTCACCTGCAACGGTGGCACGACTTGGAATGCCGCGGCGCTAGCCAATGTCGGAAATGGACAAGCGGGACGAACGGTCATCGAGACCAACGAAGTGGCCTGTACGCCGGGCACCTCCTACTCGGCTCGGGTGAGGAACCTCAACAATAAGATGGTGCATATTCACAGCGCGACTATCGAGGCGGCGGCATGAGCGACGATCCGAACTTCATCCCTTCGAACCCGGATCAGCGGCCGGACCGAGGCAACCCGCCCGCGGCACTTGGAGCCCGAACAGTTGGAGGTTTCTGCATTAGCCCTTGACCCGTGGGGAGAGTCAAAACCGACAGCCCCACGGATCGTGCAAATTCGTTGATCGTTCTCTGTTGCAACGAATGCCCGGCAAAAGCATAGTCATCGAATATGACCGTGCCCCCAGGCGACAATTTCGGCCAGAAGAACTCTAGTGCCGCGCGTTCGGGAAACGCGATGTTCATGTCGATCGAGAGGTAGGAAACACGATCGATATCGACTGTGGATAGGGTTTCGGGGACTATACCCTTCACCAGCCGTGCGTTTGGGTAAGGGCTGAAATTGCGTGCGGCGACGTCCCAGACGTTTGTATAGTGTTGAGCATTCATTATCCTCACGCCGTCGCGCTCGGCTTCTTCGGCTTGGCGTTCCGGGATGCCCTCATATGTGTCGAAGAGCCAAAAGTTGCGGCCCGTAGCGTTGAGGTCGATGAACTCTGCAATCGCTAGCGGGAAAATGCCGGTGTTGACCCCACAAAAAACTAGGTCACCCGCGACGTTCAGGCTTTGCGATGCCGCCCAACACTCGATGTACGCCCGGAACTCGACGTGAGTGTCTTGGTCAGACCCAGACTGCCGACCAATCGTGTGGCCGGAATTCATTCCGTGCTGGTAGGCTGATATGAACTTGGGGTCGGAGAGGGCTGACATGTTTTTGTTTCGCAGGCACATGCCGTCACCTTCGTAAGAAGGTGGTATCGGTTGCGGTCCAAGTCCTGCAAACTGCTTGAACTTATTGATATATGCGCTCGGCTCCAGTAGGCGGCTCAGGTTCATAATAGACCGTTCCCCAGTTGCGCGAGCATTTTGCGCAATGCTAAATCTAAAGTCTATCCACTCTGTCGGCACTAACTCTTCGGCGCTGAACTCGTGTCAAAATCTTTGTCGGGAGATTCCGTAGGCGTTGCGCGATCTGCCATCGGGCTGTTCCAAACTGCCGCCATTTGAGCGTGCGAGCGACCACCTTTTTGTGCCGCGGATGCGCCAAAAGCCGTGTCATGGTTTCGGAAAATGACGCGAGGCGATCCGGAGGAAACGAACCGGCGTACTGGATTCGGTGATAGTGTCCCGTGGCCAGTGTGCGGTTGGTTTCAATATCGTCTTGCGATCCAGCCTGCTTGTAGAGCACCGCGCTTTCGCCCGCGGGCAGATATCTCCCGCGTTCCAAAGCTGCCGCGACGAGGGCCATGTCGCCGCCCCACTCAGAGAAGGTTTCTTGCGCCGAGGCGGCGATGCCCGTGATGATTTCGGAGCGAAACAGAGAGTAGACGAGGTTCGCCTTCCCAACCGCTTCCCTTTGCGCAGCGAAGCGGCGCAAACGAACTGCGGGATCGTCGTGGTCAAGGCCTAGAAATTGCGGCACTCGCCTAACCGTAGATCCTGCGAAGTCGCAGCTCACGATGTCGCCGCTCGTGAACGCCAAGTTAGCGTCACTGACGAGTTTCCGGACGCATAAGTGTAGGTAATCCTGGCTCCATGTGTCGTCAGCGGCGGCCCACATGAACAACGGCGTCTCTACGATCGATGCCAAGTAGATGAAGTTTGCAGAGGCGCCGAGATTTCCCGGCTGCCTAACTAGCGAAAGTCGCTCATCGTCAGTTGAAATCCGCTCGACGATTTCTGCGGTGTCATCCGTAGAGGCATTGTCAGAGACAACGATCGCGAAGTCCTGAAAAGACTGCCTGAGCAGGGACGACAGCGCTCGCTCGATGAACCGCTCGCCATTGAATACGGGCATCCCGATGGTAACTTGTCTCATTGAGTGCCTTCTGACTTCAGGTTAGTTTTCCCTAATGGAATGGTTGATCTGAGCGCCTTATCCCGAATCTCTGGACGTTTTTCAATGAGGTCTGAGGCCTGCTTAACAATGCTCCTCCGAACCATATTTGCCAGGTTCTCAATGGACGACGGTGATGGGTCCTTGACGGAAATCGCGATGAAGTAGGCTTGAAGAGTGGTGAGAGCACTCAAAATCTCGCGGTGGCGAAGCAGTTTCTCATCTGAACCCGGAATAGTGACTGCTTTGTACAGGCCTTCAAGCATCGCTCTTTGAACGAGGTCGGCATAATCGCGGTTGGGAGTGGCCCTAGATAGCCCCTCAATATCCGATATCGTCTTCTTCCGTTGCGTCATTCCGCTGCAGCGTCCCTGATAGTTGGGCAGGCGTCGATCGGCCGTCGTAGTGCGCGTGCGGCCATCGCTAGCCTTCCGGCTCGATGCTCGCCACTGCTCTCTCCAGCACCGATACCGGTGTCGTGCCGCTGGAATAGCCCGCGCCGTGGCGCTGCACGACGATGAAGCCGTGCGTGCACAGGTCCTCGGAAAGCTTCTCGAGCTTGCGCGGATCGTCGGCGCTGAACGTGCTTCCCGTTCGCAGGGTGAATTTATAGGTCGGCATGGGCTCTCTCGTGCGGGCCGCGTCCCTTAGCGCCTTACCGCTGAACAGTCTTCAAATTTTCTACATCAACAGGAGGCCGTCATGGCCGATGCAAAGTTCGCGCGGTGCCAGGCCGTCACCGCGAAGTGGGAGGGCGGCTGGTCGAACCACGCAGCCGATCCCGGCGGCAAGACGATGTACGGCATCACCGAGGCCGTCTATCACGCCTGGCTGCGCAAAAAGAGTAGGGCCGTCCGTCCGGTTCGCTCGATCTCTCGCGCTGAGGCCGAGGAAATCTACTTCGAGCAGTACTGGGTTCCGAGCGGTGGGCCGACGCTGTTCGATGGCGTCGACCTCGCGACCTACGATGCTTCGGTCAATTCCGGTGTCTCGCGTGGCCGCAAATGGCTGCTCGCCGGGCTCGACCCCAAGAACGACCACGCCCAGACGGTGAAGAACATCTGCCGCCAGCGGCTGAGCTTCGTGCAAGGGCTCAGCACGTGGAAGGTGTTCGGCAGGGGCTGGGGCAATCGTATTGCGGACATTCAGGCCAAGGGCGTTGCCTGGGCTGTCACCGCCATGTCCTCGCCAGAGCAGGCGCGCGAACGCCTCGAGGCCGAAGCCGAGGATGCGGAGCGCGAGGCTCAGCGTCACGCTGCCGGAGCCGGGGCGAGTGGGGGCGGAGCGGTCGGCGCCGGTGGCGCCACCCAGCTCGATGCCGGGCTCGACTGGCGCATCCTCGCCGTGATCGTCTTCGTCGCTCTGATCGGAGCCGGGCTGCTGTTCGTGCGGTCCCGCCAGAAGTTGGCGCAGGCCAACGCCTATCTGGCCGAAGCTGATCGTCTTTAGCCGCCCAACATCGCCATTCACCATCCGCCGCCGCAGGGCGGCTTTTTCATGTCTGGAGCAAACCCTATGACGCGCATAGTTGAAGCCCTCGTCCGCTTCCGGACCTGGGTCGTGAACACCGTCTTTGTGGCCCTGGTCACCCCTGACGTTATCCTCGTGCTGCTTGGCTTCGACTGGGGCCTGATCATCCCGCAGCAATATATGCCCTTCGTCACTCTGGCGGTGGCCCTGCTCAATGTCTGGATGCGTCCGCGCCCGGCCGTGCTGCCGACCGACCCGGAGGTGGACCTGCGCCGCACCCGCATGCGGAGGACCCGCTGATGCTGCGCACCATCCTCGACTGGCTCGGTGGCGGCATCGTCAGGCAATTCACCGACCCGCTCCTCAAGGCCTATCAGGCCAAGCTTGAGGCGCAGAACGACGCCGAGCGGCTGGCGGCGGAGCAGACGATCCATCGGATCGAGGCGGCGCGTGACATCGCCGTGGCCGAGGCGGGCCGGGCCTGGTCGGCGACATCGGTCGGCCGGTGGCTGATCGTGGTGCCGTTCGGCCTGTGGTGGGCGGCGATCTACCTGGTGCAGATCATCAATCCGTGGTTCGGGCTCGAGCTCGTGGTGATCGACGTGCCGTCGCGCATTCACGACATGGCGCTGGTGCTGGTTCCGGCCATCGTCATCGCCGATGCCGGCGCCTTTGCCGCGCGCTCGCTGGGGCGCAGATAACAGCATGGCAGCCGAGGGCAACGATATGGAAAGCGCGCTCGGCCGCGGCCGGCTCACGAACACCAAGCGCATCGAGCTGCTGGAGCGGGACCGCGAGGATCAATCCCGCGTCCTCACCGCGCTGGTCGATGGCAGCAAGAGCTTCACCCCGGAACAGATGGCGCAGTTACGGTCCATCATGACGGACGTGCTGGCCGATGCAGGCCTGCGCGTCGACGCCGCCGAGCAGCAGGACGAAGCTCGGCGGGACTTCATGTTTCTGCGGGCCTTTCGACGTGCAGTGAATGGTGCGGCCGGAAAGATCGGATGGCTCGTGATCGCCGCGCTGGTCGGAGCCATCATCTGGCTGGTCACCACCGGACTGAATGCTTGGAGAGGGTAGGACCTGCCGCGCCGTCGCCGGTTCGAAGAGTCAAACCCTCGCGCATGCGATGTCGCAGCGCTAGGAATTGACCCAGCGATGGGGCGGCTCTAGCTTGCAGGTGCGCCGACATGGCGATGGGTTTCCAGGTCTAGACAATGTCGGTTCTTTCAAGCTCGGATAATCCTTCTCGCGTACCGTTCCCTCTGCCAGAATCGTTCGCCTCTGCGATCGTCGACAATTCCTTCGATGCTATCATCAGCAAGGACCTGAATAGCATAATTCAGAGTTGGAATGGCGCGGCCGAACGGATGTTCGGCTATTCCGCCGAGGAAATGATCGGCCAGCCGATCCTGACGCTCATACCCAAAAGCCTGCATAGCGAAGAAATCGACATCATAGCTCGCATCAAGATGGGTGAGCGAGTCGAGAGCTTCGAGACGGTCCGCTGCCGTAAAGATGGGGCGGAGATCTCGGTGTTCCTCACCGTTTCTCCCATTAAAAATGAGGCAGGAACAATTATCGGCGCATCCACCATTGCGCGCGATATCACCCCGGCCAAGGAGGCCGAGCGGCGCATTGCTATGCTTCTGCGCGAAGTCAACCACCGCATGAAGAACCAGTTCGCGGTAATCCTGTCGATCATTCGGGAAACAAGCAACCGTTCTTCGTCGCAGCACGAGTTCGAATCCAGCATCCGCGAGCGAATCCTGGCGCTGTCGCGTTCGCACGATCTGCTGGTTAACTCCAACTGGGCTGGCGCGAGCCTTTCGGAGCTCGTCCATGAACACCTAAGCGCGTTCGTACATGACGAGCAGGTAACGATCTCTGGACCGCTAGTGACGTTGAACGCCAATGCCGTTCAGAACCTGGGTATGGCCCTACACGAACTTGGCACCAACTCGGCCAAGTACGGTGCGTTGGCCGAGGGCGATGGCAGCGTAAAGGTCGAATGGCGCGCATATGCCAACGAAGATGGGGAGCGGCGCCTGGCGATCGTCTGGGACGAGTGCATTGAAGCCCCCAAGGTTGCAGCGCTGCAACCCGCCCCTCGACGTGGTTTCGGATCGGTTGTCCTGGAGCGAGTCGTTCCGATCTCTCTGGCGGGAGTGAGTGCGCTAGAGAGGACACCGCAATCCGTGCGCTGGACGCTCGACGCACCATGGGAAAGACTAGCCCATTCGGATTGAATGCTCAGCCCCAAGCGATCCTCTCTAGAGATTTGCCGCCAACTGGACTCCGGGCTGCCAGCGGCGTCGGCATCTCAGGGGAAGAATCCGCCGAAGGCTGAGTGATCTGGTTGTGACCAGATCGGGACTCGACTCCCACCAGTCTGCCAGCATAGATGTTCCGCATTCGTTCACGTTCAGGAACATCGCCATGGCCGCAATCAGGAAGGCCGATTACAGCCGCGAATACGTCATCGAGCTTGGCGATCGGGCTGGTTCCTCGCTCGATCTCACCGCCGACGAAGCCGCCGAGATGTATGCGGGCGGGTTTGCGTTCTCGATCTATCGACCTGAGATTGGCGAGTTCCAGCTCAGCCGGCCGTACAAGGTGCTGCATGTCATCGGCGCCGGCCGGCTCTACATTCAGCAGTGAGGTTCCGATGCCGGCCGATCTGGGCTCGGAGCGACTTGCAGCGTACGGAGCGCCGGAATTCGTCATTCAATGCCGCACCTGTCAGCGAGCGGCGACGGTCGATCGTACGAGGATGCAGAAGCGTTTCGGGGACGTGACGCTGCTGGAATGCGCTCGCTTCGTAGCGGCGCAGCGAGGGTGTGACCGTGGAGCCGATTGCAGCGTCGGCGTGTTCGAGTCGCCCTTCGACCATTGGGCAAAGTTGCGCGACGCGGCCGAGGGACGGTGGGTCGGCCTGGTCTATTGCGGACGCCGGCATGCCGGAATGAAATCCGCGCGAAGCTGTGCGCACCCGGTGCCGCTACACGTCCCGTCACTGATCGCCGCGCTGGGAGGCAGTTACTCGCTTTACCAGCTGCGTCTCAAGGTCCAGTGCCCGCAGTGCGAAAGCTCATTCGCCAGGATCGAATGGCGCCGGCCCGACAATGGCGGCCGCTAGAACAGCGAGGCCTGCGCTGCCGGCTCCTCGTCCTCGGGCGGGTCGAGCTTCTGGCCGACGGATACGATGCGCAGCGCGCCGTCCGGCAGCGGCCGCTGCAGCGCTTTCGCCTCTGCCCATGACAGGGAAAGCCAGGCATCGATCTCGTCGGCGGTGCGCAGGATGACGGGCATTGCCTTCGGGTGCACGTCGCGCACCTCGGCGTTGGGCTCGGAGGTCAGGAAGCCGAACAGATCCGTCGTGACCTCACCCTCCTTGAGCTTTCGCGTCGAGGTCCAGTCCCGCGCATAGACGCCGGCGAAAAAGGCCAGCGGTCGGCTCTCATCGAGGGCGAACCAGGTGTCGCCGAACTTCTTGCCGTCCGGGCCTGGCCGGTGATCGAACTCGCTGAACGATGTGAACGGCACGACGCATCGACTGTCCAGTCCCGTCCAACGCCGCCAGTGCGGAGAATCGAGATTGCGCAGATTGGTGACGCCAGCGTCGACCTTTCGGCCCTTCAGCACAAAGGAAGGGCTCGGCATGCCCCAGCGAACCATCACCAGCTCCCGCCCGTCGGTGCTGTTGCGCACGATCGGAGCGGCGTAGTCCGGAAATATCCCGGTCTGAGGCTCGAGGTTGCCGATATTTTCGGCAACGCGCATGGCGCGAGCGATGGCGATGATCGCATCGCGTCCTCCGATGTGGCTGTAGAGGTTGCACACGGTTCTAGAACTGGCTCCCAAACCATCCAATGGCCAAGCCGAGCAGCGCGGCCAACGCGAATGCGTCGACGAGAAAAATGAGGCGCTTTCGTTTTACAGCAGGCGGAAATTCCGAAGACATTTCAATGTCCCTCCCGGTACCCCTCTGTAAAACGATGACGCGCAAGGTGATGAAGTGCAAGAGCAATTCGCTTGGGGTCGCAGCCTCTTAATCAGCGGGTCCAAGGTTCGAGTCCTTGTGCACCCACCAAGCAAGCCCTTGCCCGAAAGCCGTTCAGGCGTTCGCCACTTCGAGCAGGACGTCGGCATGGCAGGGCCCGTCCAGCGGACACCAGCATGCCAGGTTCTTGCCGCGCAGCGTCGCCCTGATGTCGGCGCGGTGGGCGGCCTGTTCGGGCCGCGCGAGATAGTCGCGGAACCGGCGCACGATCTCGGCCCGGTCGCCGTCCTTGCCCAGATGGAACGGATTGCCGAAACGGGTCGAGCGGTCGACCTTCACGGTATTGTCCGGCATGCGCCAGCCCTTGTGGCGCGACAATTGTACGCGCGCGGGTCTCACCTTGTTCTGCCCCCGACCATCTCGGCCTCCCTGCCGGCTTTGCCCGAAGGCGAAACGCGGCAGGGCCTCTGGGCGATCCCGTCCCGGTGTCGCTATGCCGCGGAAACCGGGTCGTCCTCGTCCGGCGGCATCGGCGGCATCACCTTGAGCACGGTCAGCGCCTGGCGCTGGCCGTCGCGCTTGCGCCAGGTGATCGACTGGCCAGCCTTCATGCCGATCAGCGCCGTGCCGATCGGGGTGAGGATCGATATCCTGCCCTCGGCGATATTGGCGTCCTTGGGATAGACCAGTTGCACCTGCCGCTCCTCCTCCTCGGTGCGGAAGGCGACGGTGGACCCCATGCGCACCACGTCGGCCGGCACGAAGCTGTCCGGCACCACGACGGCGCGGTCGATTTCGCCCAGCAGCTCCTCGGAATCCGTCTCGGCATAGGCCGTGGCGAGGCGCAGCAGGGTCTGGTGTTCGTGCTGCCCGAGAATGATCTCGGGCGAAAGCCGGTAGTCTGCGAGCGAGATGGTGGTCATCACTGATCCTTGCCTCGGGCGCTGCCGCGAGGTCGCTGACAATGGAAACAAGTGTGTCGTGGCGCCGGTCTGCCGAAAACGGGTAACCATCCCTAGGTCCGGATGGCGCCGCGCGCGAAGGACCTAGGGTTGCGGTCTTGCGGCGGTGCGCGACCGCAGCATGTTCAGCAATGCGACCATCGGATCAGCCATGGGATAACCCTATGCGCGCCGCGCAAGGAGTCAATATCGGGCGGATCACTGTCGAGTGCCTTCGCCCGGCCGCTCGAAGATCTGGTCGCGGCGCGGGCAGGGCAGGGGCTCGGCTGCCGATTCGTTGATGCCGGAGCGGGAAACCGGAAAAACCGCCCCGTTCCCCATGCTGCCGCGTCCGGTTGACACGCGCCGCGACCGTGAGCCTAACGGGCGGAGCACTATGCGGTTGCCTTCTGCCGATGTTGCCCCACCCCCCACAGTTGTCACCCCGGCGCCGGCCGGGGCCTATCACGAGAGGGTTCGACCGAAGCGCCATCGGCGCCGTGGAAGCGTTCGGAGATCGGCCCCGGCCTGCGCCGGGGTGACAATCGGGGGCGGTACGATACCGGCGCCAGTTGTCGCGCCTCGCAGCGCATGGGCCAATGCGCCGTTCGTGTCCCAAACGTTTCTCCCAACCCCGAAAGCCACCGCTAACCAATCGCGACGATTGCATCTTGCGCGCTAGGGATTTGGACACGGGCGCGCACTAGGCTCGATGCGATCCGACCCCTGAGAGCCGCCTCATGAGCCTTGCCGCCGATGTCTCGCTGAGCCCGCATGCCCCCGTCGCCACCCGCGCACCGACCCTCGATGCGCTCGGGGCCGAGTTTGTGCCGGGCGCCGATTGGGACGCGGCCATGGCCGGTTTCGACGAGGCCTGCCAGGAGCAGCTTTCGGTGTTCGCCGCCCATCGCTGGCCCTCGGCCCGCCAGGAAGCGGTGCTGTTCCGCCGCCACGGACGCGTTGTCGGCGGCACGCTGATGCTGATCCAGAAATTGCCGCTCGGGCTCGCCAGCATGGCGGTCACCAAATGGGGCCCGTTGCTCGCGGAGTCCACGGCGTCCGACGCCGAGGCGCTCTATGCCGGCATGATCGACTGGCTCGTCGCCGAATATGCCGAGCGGCGCGGCATGATGCTGTCGGTGCTGCCGGCCGCATCGACGACGCCGCATAATGCCAGGCGCGAGCATCTTGCCACGCGCGGCTTCCGGGCTGGGTCCGAGCTGCTGTTCCCCAGCCGTTACCTGGTGCGCCTCGGCATCCCGGCCGAGGAACAGCGCCGCAGCCTCGCGCAGAAATGGCGCTATCACCTCAACCGCTCGGAAAAGCAGAACCTCGTCTTCGAGCATGCCCCGCGCGAGCGCATCGGCGAGTTCCATGCCCTCTACACCGCCATGACCGACCGCAAGCAGTTCTCCGACCATTCGGCCTATGAGACGCTCGAGCCGCTGATGCGCATGCAGCCGGCATCCCTGCGCCCGGAGCTGTTCTTCGTGCGCCAGGGCGAGGAATTGGTGGGCGGCGCCGTGGTCTTCACCGCCGGCAAGCGCGCCGTCTATCTCTATGGCGCCACCAATGAGCGCGCTTTGCCGCTGCGCGCCGGCTATTTCCTCCATTGGCACATCATCGACTGGCTCGGCCGCAACACCGGGGCCGAATGGTACGATCTGGGCGGCACTGACGGCTATCAGGGCCTGCACCAGTTCAAGAAGGGCATGGTCGGCTCGGCCGGCATCATCGAACCCGTGCCCCCCGTCGCCAACTACGCCGCCCGCCCGCTGGCTTTTATCATGGGCAATGGCGCCTTCCGGCTGCGCGACAGCTACCACGCCGCCCGCCGCGCCTTCGATGCCTGGCGCAATCCCAAAGCCCGCCCGGATCAGAGGCGGGAAGGAGAGTCGCGCGCCGAGACAGGGTCGCCATGAGCCTTTACGCGCGGCTGCTGTCGCAATCGGGCCTGATCTTCGCGGCCCGGCTGTTCGGCGCCGGGCTGGTCTTCATCGCCCAGGCGCTGATCGCGCGCGCCTGGGGCGCCGCTTTTCTGGGCGACTATCTGGTGCTGATGGCGGTGGCCAATCTCACTGCCGTGGTGCTGCCGCTCGGCTTTCACACCATCGGCACCTATTTCGCCGCCGAATACCGCGCGCACGGCAATGGAATCGGCTTGCGCCAGTTCCTGCGCCGCGCCTATGGCCACATCGCCATCAGCGCCGTCGTCCTCGTCGCGCTCGCCTGGCCCGCCATCCATGTCTTCGGCTTCGGCGACAGCGTCATCGCCCATCATTTCTGGCCGGTGGCGCTGATCATGCTGGGCAATGCCATGGTGTTCGTCTCGGGCGGCGTGCTGGCCGGGCTCAAGCGCCCGCTGCTCGGCTATTTCGCCGATTCCGTCGCCCGCCCGCTGATCATCGTTCTCACCCTCGTCGCCGCCATGGGGCTGGGTAGTGCCGATGCCGGCTTCGCGCTGATGATGTGGGCGATCGGCATCGCCTTTGTCGGGGTTACCTTCGTGCAGTTCGGCTTCGTCGTCGCCACCGCGCGCCGCGTGCCGCTTGGAGACGGGCAGGGCGAACCCAACCCGCGCCGCTGGTGGCGTTTTGCCATGCCCTGGGTGCTCATCGCGCTCGCCACCGATTTCTATTTCGACATCGACCTGCTGCTGCTCGCCTCGCTGCTCGACCGGCATGAGCTCGCCATTTTCGGCGTGTCGACGCGCATCTTCGCGCTGATCTCCTTTGCCGTCACCGCCATCTACATCGTCACCCTGCCCGATATGTTCGAAAGCGAAGCCAGGGCCGACCGCGCCGGCTTCAACCGCAAGGTCGGCGAGGCCAATATCGTCGCCGCCGGTCTCTCCTTGCTGCTGTTCGTCGCCGTTCTGGTCGGCGGGCCGTTCGCGCTGTCGCTGTTCGGTCCGGACTTCGTCGTCGGCGCCGGCCCGCTCGCGGTGCTGTGCCTCGCCCTCGTCGTGCGCTCGGTCATGGGGCCGGCCGCGATGGTTCTGTCCATCCACGACCGCCCCGCCGCCAGCCTGCCGGCGGTGGCGCTCGGCATCGTCACGCTGGTCGTCGCCAATCTTTTGCTGGTGCCGCCCTTCGGGCTGATGGGCGCCGCCATCGCCTCGCTGCTCGGCATCACGCTATGGTCGTTCAGCCTGTGGCTGATCGCGTTCAGGCTGGCGGGCATCGACGTCTCGATCTTCGCGCGTTTCAGCGCCCGAACGCGCGCAGCATACGATAGCGCAGCCGGTTGATGAACCCGCCCGGCAGGCCGCGGTCATAACCCGGTTGGATCTTGTTCAGGAACCGTTCATAAAGCAGATAGGTTTCGCCGAAAATATGCTTTTCGAGCGTCGCCGTGTGCTGGTAGCCATAGCGCTTCATCAGCGCCGCCGCCACGTCGTTTCCGGTCTTGGTATAGGTGGCGATCTTGTGGAAACGCCCGTTGTCCCAATGCTTTACGAAGTGCCCCATGCCGGCGAAGCCCAGCCGGGTGCGGCGGAATTCCGGAAACACGTAAGACCAGTAGAGCCACAGCGTTCCCAGCTCCGGCCCCGAGATCATGAACGCCGCCGGCTTGCCGTCCTGCTCGAAAACCATGACGTGATAAGGATTTAGCGCGATCAATCCGGCGAGGAAGTCCTTGGACAGCCGCGCTTTCTCGTAGGCCTTGAAGCTCTCGTCGTAAAAGGGCGAGGTGTCGATCACTTCCATCAGCCGGCCATGCACCAGCTCGATATCCCGGAACCGCGCGCCCCGGTAAATCCGCTCCGGCGCGGCTGCAACTTCTTGATTTGCTTCGGCTATTGCACTCATGAACGGCGCTCCCGAAAATGAACGGCAAGTCTACCACGCCCCCGCCTTTGCCCAAACGCCGGAACCGGTTGGCGGTTAACGGGGGCAATTGGTGTTTGAGCCGGCGCGGCGCTCGGGCTAGAACCTTGCGCCAAAGAGGAGAGATCGCCCCATGAGTGAGCAACTCGTTTTCCAGCCGAGCCGGGAGGCGCTTGCCCGCACGCTGACGACCGCGGACGACTATGAGGCGCTCTATCGCCAGTCGATTGAAAATCCTGATGTTTTCTGGGCCGAGCAGGCAAAGCGCCTCGATTGGGTGAGCTTTCCCAAGACTATCAAGAACACCAGCTTCGCCTATCCGGACGTCTCGATCCGCTGGTTCGAGGATGGCGTTCTCAACGTCAGCGCCAACTGCATCGACCGCCATCTCACCGAGCATGGCGACGACATCGCCATCATCTGGGAGCCGGACAATCCCGAGGACCAGCCGGAATACATCACCTATCGCACGCTGCACGAAAAAGTCTGCCGCTGCGCCAACGTGTTGAAATCATTCGGCGTAAAGAAGGGCGATCGGGTCACCATCTACATGCCGATGATCCCGCAGACCGCCTACGCCATGCTCGCCTGCGCCCGGATCGGCGCGGTGCACTCCGTGGTGTTCGGCGGCTTCTCGCCGGATTCGCTGGCCGGCCGCATCAACGACTGCGATTCCGCCGTGGTGATCACCGCCGACGAGGGCCGTCGCGGCGGCAAGACCGTGCCGCTCAAGGCCAATGTCGACAAGGCGCTGGACCAATGCCCCGGCGTCGAGAAAGTGCTGGTGGTGCACAATACCGGCGCCGCGGTGGCGATGAAGGGGAGCCGCGACATCTGGTGGCACGAGGCGGCCGCCGGCGTCGAGCCGTTCTGCGATCCCGAGCCGATGAATGCCGAGGATCCGCTCTTCGTCCTCTACACCTCGGGCTCGACCGGCAAGCCCAAGGGCGTGCTGCACACCACGGGCGGCTATCTGGTCTGGGCCAGCCTGACCCATGAGCGCGTCTTCGATTACCGGCCGGGCGAGGTCTACTGGTGCACCGCCGATGTCGGCTGGGTCACCGGGCACAGCTACATCCTCTACGGGCCCCTGGCGAACCGGGCCACCACGGTGATGTTCGAGGGTATTCCCAGCTGGCCCGATCCCAGCCGCTTCTGGCAGGTGGTCGAGCGGCACAAGGTCAACATCTTCTACAGCGCCCCCACCGCCATCCGCGCGCTGATGGGTGCCGGGGACGAGTGGACGGAGAAGAACGATCTGTCGAGCCTGCGCCTGCTCGGATCGGTCGGCGAGCCGATCAATCCCGAGGCGTGGCTGTGGTATCACCGCCAGGTCGGCAAGGACCGCTGCGAGATCGTCGACACCTGGTGGCAGACGGAGACCGGGGGCTTCATGATCACCCCGATGCCGGGCGCCATACCTGCAAAGCCCGGATCGGCGACCTTGCCCTTCTTCGGCGTCAAGCCGGAGGTCCTGTCGCCCGAAGGTCGGCTGCAGACGCAGACCAAGGCCGAGGGCGTGCTGTGCATCGCCGATAGCTGGCCAGGTCAGATGCGCACCATCTATGGCGACCATGCGCGCTTCGTCTCGACCTATTTCGAGACGTATAAAGGCTATTATTTCTCCGGCGACGGCTGTCGGCGCGACTCGGACGGCTATTACTGGATCACCGGGCGGGTGGACGACGTGCTCAACGTGTCCGGTCACCGTCTCGGCACCGCCGAGATCGAGAGCGCGCTGGTCGCGCATCCGAAAGTGTCGGAAGCGGCCGTGGTCGGCTTCCCGCACGACCTCAAGGGGCAGGGGATCTATTGCTATGTCACGCTGATGGAAGGCGAGGAATCCTCGCCCGAACTGCGCGACGAGCTCCGGGCCTGGGTGCGCCAGCATATCGGGCCCATCGCGACGCCCGACCGCATCCAGTTCGCGCCGGGCCTGCCCAAGACGCGCTCGGGCAAGATCATGCGCCGCATTCTGCGCAAGGTTGCGGAGAATGATTTCGCTTCGCTCGGCGACACCTCCACCCTGGCCGATCCGGGCGTCGTCGACGATCTGATCGCCCACCGCCAGGCCTAGAAGAGAAAGCGAGACCCGCCGCGTGCGTGCCAGAATCATAGTCCTCGCAGTCGCCCTGCTGGCGTCCGGGTTTTGGGCCGGCGCCGCCCGGGCGCAAGACCTTGCGCAGATGGCGGGGCAGATGGTCGTGGTCGGCTTCCAGGGCGACAGCGCCGCCGCCGCCTCGGTTGCGGCGTTGCGAGAGGACATCGCCGCCGGCACCATCGGTGGCGTCATGTATCTGCGGCCCAACGTGGCCAGCCTCGATGCGGTGGCTGAGATGAACCGGCAGTTCCGCGAAGCGAGCCCGGACCTGCCGCCCTTCGTCACGCTCGATCAGGAGGGCGGCGCCGTCGAGCGGCTGACCCGCGCGGTGGGCTTTAGCGAGATCCCCGATGCCGCAACGATCGCGCGCCGCAACAGCCCCGACGCGGCGCAGGCGATCTATGCCGACCTCGCCGCACGCATCGCCGCGCTCGGCTTCAACGTCAATTTCGGCCCCGTCGCCGATCTGAACCTCAACCCGGACAACCCGGTGATCGCCCGCTACGGGCGCTCGTTCTCCGCCGATCCGGCCACCGTGATCGCCTATGACCGCGCCTTCATCGCCGGCCACCAGGCGGCGCATGTCCTGACCTCGCTAAAGCATTTCCCCGGCCACGGCTCGTCGACCACCGACAGCCATGAGGGCTTCACCGACATCACCGACAGCTGGCAGCACAGCGAACTGCAGCCCTATGCCGACCTGATCCGCTCCGGCTATGACGAGTTCGTCATGGTCGGGCACCTCTATCACGCCGACTATGCCGACGGCGTCGACGGGCTGCCCTCGAGCCTGACGCCGCGCTGGATCGACGGCGTGCTGCGCTCCGAGCTGGGCTTTGCCGGCGTCGTGATCTCCGACGATCTCGAAATGGGCGCCATCCGCGACCACTACGATCTCGAGGAGACGGTGATATTGGCGGTGAATGCCGG
Source organism: Pseudomonadota bacterium (assembly GCA_023387585.1). Taxonomy (GTDB): domain Bacteria; phylum Pseudomonadota; class Alphaproteobacteria; order Rhizobiales; family Devosiaceae; genus Devosia. The sequence goes on along the minus strand of JAEWHZ010000206.1, from coordinate 1,265 downwards.
TATGGACGTGCTGTTGTTCTCCAACACGGCGGCGTACGATGCCGGCCTGGGGCGGCGGGTGCGGGACGTTCTCGTCAGCCAAGCCGAGGCCGATCCGGCGTTCGCCCAACGCATCGCCGAGAGCTATGCACGCATCGTGCGGCTCAAGTCCCGGCTCGACTAGGCAGCAGGATCCGCCGATCCGGGGCATCGCGTCGGTCCCGCCCCATTGTCATCAGGCCGCCAACGATTTGCGGCACATATTTGCCCACGAGGCCGGGAGGCGAATCGCTTCATGACCGAAACTCGCGATCAGCGGCGGGTGCGCGCATTGTTCATTTCCGACGTGCATCTGGGCATGCGCCCGATCCGCGTCGGCCAGCTCATCGAGTTTTTGCGCAGCTACGAGGCCGACACCATCTATCTCGTGGGCGACATCGTCGACGGCTGGCGCCTGGCAAAATCCTGGCACTGGCCTAACGAATACAATTTTCTCGTGCAGGTTCTGCTGGAGAAGGCGAATGCCGGCACGCGCATCGTCTACCTGCCGGGCAATCACGACGAGTTCCTGCGCGAATATCTCGGCACCTATTTCGGCGAGGTCGAGTTCGTCGACCGCACCATACATGTCGCTGCCGATGGGCAGACCTATCTCGTCATTCATGGCGACCAGTTCGACGTGGTGGTGATGCATGCCAAGTGGCTCGCCCATGTCGGCGACTGGGCCTATAATTTCGCCCTGCGTGTCAACATCGTCATCAACTGGGTGCGGCGGCGGCTGGGCCTGCAATACTGGTCGCTTTCGGCCTGGGCCAAGCAGAAGGTCAAGAACGCCGTCAGCGTGATCGGCCGCTTCGAGGAAGCGCTGGTGCATGAGGCGCGCGAATCCGGCGTCGACGGCGTCATCTGCGGGCACATCCATTTCGCCGACATCCACGACCGGCTGGGCATTCACTACATCAACACCGGCGATTGGGTCGAAAGCTGCACGGCGGTGGTCGAGACCGACGAGGGCTGTTTCGAGCTGATCAAATGGACGGAAATGGCCGCCGGCGAGCGGCGGCGGTTCAGATTGAGGCGAACGGTGCCATGACCAGATTGCTCATCGTCACGGATGCGTGGTTTCCCCAGACCAACGGGGTGGTTCGCAGCCTTTCGACGGTGGGCAGGCAGATCGGCATGCGCGGCATCGAGGTCAGCTACCTCACGCCCGAGCGTTTCTGGACGATTCCCGTACCGACCTATCCCGAAATCCGCCTGTCGCTGACGCCCATCGGCGCCGTGGG
>JAEWHZ010000268.1 GCA_023387585.1 Pseudomonadota bacterium | reverse complement strand
AGCCGTCGCGGTGATAGGCCTCGCCCGCCATCTGGATGGCGTCCTTGAGCGCGGCGTTGAACGGCTGGAAGCCGCCATCGTAGCGCCCGCGCTCGGCGAGGTTGAAAAGCTGGCCCTCGACCTCCTCGATCTGCTTGTCGGGCGGGGTGTCGAGTTCGTTGGCATAGGCCGTCGACACCATCTCGTCGCCGATCAGGATCAGCGCGCGCCGCAAAGCGAGGTCGTGGATGGCGCGGCCGTAATCGGCGGCGTTGATCACGGTCGTCGCCTCCGAGGCCAGCCGCGCCAGATATTGCGGCATGGTGATCTCGGCCAGCAGCGTTTCCGGCAGGTGCCCCTTGATGGTGATCGGGTCGGCCGATTTGCCGGCGCGGATGAACTTGGCGCAGACCTCGTAGATCTCGCGGTGGATCGGCTCGTAGAAATGGTCGGGCTCGAGAAAGTCCGAAACGCGGTAGAACGCCTCGTTGTTGACTAGGATTGCGCCCAGCAGCGCCTGCTCGGCCTCGATATTGTGCGGCGCGAGGCGCACCGGCTTGTCGTCCGAAGTGTGTACCAGGGCCAGCTCAGCCATCTCGTCCTCGTCTCCCGCCGCCTCGGGTCAAGCTCTTTAATCCCCGCCCGCCCGGCAGGCGAATCCGCATCGCGCCGGCACAACCGTCCTGTGAAGTTCGGGCAAAACAGGAATCTCCGCCCCGGCCGGCTTGCCCAGCAGAGCCGATTCGTGAGGCCGGAAAAAGGAACGGCCGGGCAGGGGCCCGGCCGTTCCTTATATTCGGGTCGGGTGGAAGCGGCTCAGGCTTCCTCGTCCTCGAAGCGGTCGGTGGCGGCATCGGCCTGGCCGGCCGCGAAGTCGCCGCTCTCGTCGGCGTCGTACCGGGTCACGGTGACGTCCTCGCCCACGGCCTGGCGGTTGGCCTCGTCTTCCGAGCGGGCCACGTTGACGGTGATCGACACCTCGACCTCCGGGTGCAGCGCCAGCGAGACGGGGTGCAGGCCCACCGACTTGATCGGCTCGGGCAGTTCCACCTGGTTGCGCTGCACGGTGAAGCCGTCATTGGCCAGCGATTCGACGATGTCGCGCGCGGCGACCGAGCCGTAGAGCTGGCCGGTCTCGCCGGCCTGGCGGATCATCACCACCGTGTGCCCATCAAGGCCCTCGGCGATGCCGGCGGCGGCGGTGCGGCGTTCCTCGTTGCGCTTCTCGATATTGGCGCGCTCGGTCTCGAAGCGCTTGCGGTTGGCTTCGGTGGCACGCAGCGCCTTGCCCTGGGGCAGCAGGAAATTGCGCGCGAAACCGTCCTTGACGTTGACTTCGTCGCCGATGGTGCCGGTGCGGCCCAGGCGTTCGAGCAGGATGACTTTCATGGGATAATCCTTATCGCTGTCCCGTGCCCCTTGCACGGTTAGGAGCCGCGGACCATCCGCGACCCCAACCTCGTTCAGAAATCGTTCAGCTCGCGTTCAGCTTACTGAACGGCGTAGGGCATCAGGCCGATGAAACGGGCCCTCTTGATCGCCCGCGCCAGCTCGCGCTGCTTCTTGGCCGACACCGCGGTGATGCGGCTCGGCACGATCTTGCCGCGCTCGGAGACGTAGCGCGACAGCAGGCGCACGTCCTTGAAGTCGATCTTCGGAGCGTTGGCGCCCGAGAACGGGCAGGTCTTGCGCCGGCGCTGGAAGGGGCGGCGGGCCTGGGTTGTGGTCAGGTCACGAATTGCCATGGCTTTGATTCCCTTCGATTAAAACCGGCGCGGGCCGCGACGGTCGCCGCCGGGGCGGTCGCCGCGCTCTTCGCGCTTCTGCATCATGGCCGAGGGGCCTTCCTCGAGCTCGTCGACGCGCACGGTCATGAAGCGCAGAATATCTTCGTTGATGCGCATCTGGCGCTCCATCTCCGCCACGGCGGCGGCCGGGGCCTCGATGTTGAGCAGCGTGTAATGCGCCTTGCGGTTCTTGCGGATGCGGTAGGAAAGCCCTTTCAGGCCCCAATATTCCGCCTTGCCGACCTTGCCGCCATTGGCCGAGAGGATCTCGGTCAGCTGGGCCGTGAGTTCCTCGACCTGCTGCTGGCTCACGTCCTGGCGGGCCAGATAGATATGTTCGTAGAGGGCCATTGCCTGCCTTTCTATCGGTTTACGATCGCAAGCCTTCGGCGCGGAGCCTCCTTGAAGCCGGAAAGGCATCAAAGCAGTCTTCTAAGAAGCGGGAACACAGGAGGCCGGACACCGCTTGGGCGCCCTGTCGGCAACAGCCGACCCTCCGTTCAGCCCCCGGCCGAACGAATGCAGGCGCGTCCATAGAGCAGGTGCCCGGCAAATGCAAGTTTCTCCTCGGTTCGCGCCCGAAAGCCGCCGAAAAGCTTGACTTCGCCGCACCGGGCCGGCATTGCCGCCCGCCAGTCGTTTACAGCCCGGCCGGCGCGGCCTAGGTATTCGGCAAAACGACAGCGGAGGATCACGGCGTGTTGGCATTCACTTTCCCGGGCCAGGGCAGTCAGGCCGTGGGCATGGGGCGCGATCTGGCTGAGGCTTTCGATGCCGCCCGCGACGTCTTCGCCGAGGTCGACGACGCGCTCGATGAAAAGCTCTCCGCCACCATGTTCGAGGGCTCCGAGGAGACGCTGCGCCTCACAGAGAACGCCCAGCCGGCACTGATGGCCAGCGCCGTCGCCGTGGTGCGCGTGCTCGAAAGCCTTGGCGTAAGTCTTTCGGATCATGCGAAATATGTCGCCGGCCATTCGCTGGGCGAATATTCCGCGCTTTGCGCCGCCGGCACCTTCAGCCTCGCCGACACCGCCCGCCTGCTGCGCACGCGCGGCCAGGCGATGCAGAAGGCCGTGCCCGTGGGCCATGGCGCGATGGCGGCGCTGCTCGGGCTCGATCTCGACACGGCTCGCGCGGTTGCGGAAGAGGCGGCCGAGGGCGAGATCTGCCAGCTCGCCAACGACAACTCCCCCGGCCAGGTCGTGGTCTCGGGCGCCGTCAACGCCGTCAACCGCGCCCTCGAGATCGCCAAGGCCAGGGGCGCCAGGCGCGCTCTGTTGTTGCCGGTCAGCGCGCCCTTCCATTGCGCCCTGATGCAGCCGGCCGCCGAGGCCATGCAGGCGGCTTTGGGCGAGGTGGCGATGGCCGACCCCGTGGTGCCCGTCGTCGCCAACGTGCTGGCCCGCCCGGTTTCGGATGCCGCCGATATTCGTCGCCTTCTGGTCGAGCAGGTCACCGGCATGGTGCGCTGGACCGAGAGCGTCCAGTGGATGGCGGGCGAGGGCGGGGTAAAGGAATTTCTCGAGCTTGGCACCGGTAAAGTATTGACGGGGCTCGTAAAACGCACCGCGCCCGACGCCGCGGCGACGGCGCTCAACACGCCCGCCGACATCGAGGCTTTCGTGGCGCGGCTGAATGGCTGACTCGAAATATGAACAAGGCGAATCGGCATATGAACGGCCGGATTCGTTTGCTGCACGGAGGCTTCCAGATGTTTGATCTCAAAGGCAA
>JAEWHZ010000128.1 GCA_023387585.1 Pseudomonadota bacterium | reverse complement strand
ACCCATTGCGCCCAGCCCTTGTTGTCGCGCTTCGGCGTCACCTCTACCTGCCGCGCCTCGCTCGCCCTATATAGTGGCAAGGACGATATCGACGCGCTGGCCGAAGGGCTCGAGCGCGCCCGCAAATTCTTCGCCTGAAGGAGCCGGCCATGGACGAATTCGATCACGAGACCCTGCCGCCCCCCGAGCCGCGCATTTCGACCGGACATGCCGGTTCGCTGCCCGCCGAGGAAGTCGAGCGCATCACCGCCGACCTGATCGCCGCGCTCAAGACCGTCTACGATCCCGAGATCCCCGTCGACATCTACGAGCTCGGCCTGATCTACAAGGTCGATCTCGACGACGACCGCAACCTCGTCGTCGACATGACCCTCACCGCCCCCGGCTGTCCCGTGGCCGGCGAGATGCCCGGCTGGGTCGAGAACGCCGTGCGCTCGGTCGAGGGCATCCAGGACGTCACCGTCAACATGGTGTTCGATCCCCCCTGGAGCGCCGAGATGATGAGCGAGGAAGCCCAGGTCGCGCTCAACTGGTGGTAATCGCCGCCGCGAAGGTCTATATATCGTGTGTCAACGATAGAGACTCCGCCATGCCGTTCAAGATCATGACCCTTTCAGATGCCGCCGCCGAGCGCATCCGCGAGATCATCGAGGATGCGGACGAGCCGGTGGTCGGCCTGCGTGTCGGGGTGAGGAATTCCGGCTGCGCCGGCGTCGCCTACACCATGGACTACGTGTCCGAGCCGATGCCCGGCGACGATCATGTCGAGGACAAGGGGCTGCACATCTATGTCGACCCCAAGGCCACCATGTTCCTGCTCGGCACGGTGATGGATTTCGAGACCGAGAAGATGAGCGCGGGCTTCACCTTCAAGAACCCCAACCAGACCGGCGCCTGCGGCTGCGGCGAAAGCGTCCAGCTCGCGCCCGCCGACCTCCAGGCGCTCGCCGAGGCCCGGGCAGGGGCCTGACGCGCACCAGTCTCGGCCCAACCGGTCATCCCCGCTTTCGCGTAGACGGCCGGAACCGTCCCCGATGCGATAGGGGCTGGATTCGTCCCGGCCTTTCTCCTAACAGGTCGGCATGCTCGATCCGCTTCCTCCCGCCCTGACCATCGTCCCGCCCGGCCGCCCGCTTGTCGGTCGCGTCAGCCCGCCGGGCTCGAAATCCATCACCAACCGCGCTCTTCTGGTCGCCGCCCTCGCATCCGGCACCAGCCGGCTCACAGGCGCGCTGAAGAGCAAGGATACCGTGCTCATGGCCGCCGCCCTGCGCGACATGGGCGTCACCGTCGAGGAACCCGACGCCACGAGTTTCGTCGTCACTGGCACGGGCCGCCTCGCCGCGCCGCGAAAGCCGCTGTTCCTCGGCAATGCCGGCACCGCCACGCGCTTTCTCACCGCCGCCGTCGCCACGGTGGACGGCACCGTGGTGGTCGATGGCGACGAGCACATGCACAAGCGCCCCATCGCCCCGCTGGTCGAGGCCCTGCGCGCCATGGGCGCCGATATCGAAAGCCCCACCGGCTGCCCGCCCGTAACCGTGCGCGGCACCGGAAAGCTGCCTGGCGGCCGCGTTACGATCGATGCCGGCCTGTCGAGCCAGTACGTCTCGGCCCTCCTGATGGCCGCGCCCATGGCCGATGGCCCGGTCGAGATCGCGCTTACCGGCACCGAGATTGGTGCGCGCGGCTATGTCGATCTCACCCTGGCCGCCATGCGCGCCTTCGGCGCCGAGATCGACGAAATCGATTCCGGCACCTGGCGCGTCTCGCCGACCGGCTACCGCGCCGCCGATTTCGTCATTGAGCCCGACGCCTCCGCCGCCACCTATCTGTGGGGCGCCGAAATCCTCACCGGCGGCCGCATCGACATCGGCGTGCCGGCCTCGGCCTTCACCCAGCCCGACGCGGCGTCGCATGCCGTCATCGCGCAGTTTCCGGACCTGCCCGCCATCATCGAGGGCTCGCAGATGCAGGACGCCATCCCCACCATCGCCGTCCTCGCCGCCTTCAACCGCAACCCGGTGCGCTTCACTGGCATCGCTAATCTGCGCGTCAAGGAATGCGACCGCGTCTCGGCGCTCTCGACCGAGCTCAACCGCATCCGCCCCGGCCTCGCCCGCGAGGAGGGCGACGACCTCATCGTCAACGCCGACCCCACCCTCTCCGGCCAGATCCTGCCCACCCGCATCGAGACCTATTCCGACCACCGCATCGCCATGAGCTTCGCGCTCGCCGGCCTCAGGATCGGCGGCATCACCATCCTCGACCCCGCCTGCGCCGGAAAAACCTATCCGGATTACTGGCGGATGCTGAGCGGATTGGGCGTCGAATTGACCCCGGCGGAGTAGGGCACTTCGCCCACCACCCCGCCGATGTCACCCCGGGCGGAGGCCCGGGGCCCATCACGAGGGGTCGTGGCTGGTGCGCCATCGCCGTCGACTACATTGCTATCGCGGCGGTTGAGATGTTTGGAGATAGGCCCCGGGTCTCCGCCCGGGGTGACACCCGGCGTATTCGTGCTCCCGACAGCACCGGCGCTGCCCTCACGCGACCGGCTGCTCCGCCTCGAACAACCCCGAAACATCCCGCACCACCGGCTCGTCCAGCCATTGCGGCACCGGCAATCCCTTGCCCTTCAGGAATTCCGGGTTGAACAGTTTCGACTGGTACCGGTTGCCATAGTCGCACAGCACCGTCACGATCGTGTGCCCCGGCCCCAGCTCGCGCGCCATCCGCACCGCCCCAGCGATGTTGATTGCCGACGAGCCGCCGAGGCACAGCCCCTCATGCTGCAGCAGATCATAGATGAAGGGAAACGCCTCGGCATCGGGGATCCGATAGGCGAAATCCACCTCCAGCCCTTCGAGATTGGCGGTGATGCGCCCTTGCCCGATGCCCTCCGTGATCGAGTTGCCCGGCGATTTCAGCTCGCCTGTGGTGTAGTAGCTGTAAAGCGCCGCGCCTTCGGGGTCGGCGAGGCCGATCTTGACGTCCTTCGAGCGCGCCCGCAGCGCCTGCGCCACCCCGGCCAGCGTGCCGCCCGAGCCCACGGCGCAGATGAAGCCGTCGATGCGCCCATTGGTCTGCTGCCAGATTTCCGGCCCCGTGGTCTCGATATGCGCGCGTCGGTTGGAGACGTTGTCGAACTGGTTGGCCCAGATCGCCCCTTCCGGCAGCTCCGCCGCCAGCTTCTCGGCCAGCCGGCCGGAGATTTTTATGTAGTTGTCCGGGCTGCGATAGGGCTTTGCCGGCACCTCGATCAGCTCGGCGCCATAGAGCCGCAGCGCGTCCTTCTTCTCCTGGCTCTGCGTGTCGGGAATGACGATCACCGTCCTGAACCCCAGCGCATTGGCCACCAGCGTCAGCCCGATGCCGGTATTGCCCGCCGTGCCCTCGACGATGGTGCCGCCCGGCCGCAAGGCGCCGGACTGAACCGCGTCATGGATGATGAACATCGCCGCGCGGTCCTTCACCGACTGGCCGGGGTTCAAGAACTCCGCCTTGCCCCAGATCTCGCATCCCGTCAGCGCCGACACCCGATTGAGCCGGATCAGCGGGGTGTTGCCGATGACGGAAAGGATGTCTTTATGCTTGGTCATGCTCGGTCCGATCGAAGCGGGTCAGGAATGTGCCTCGACCGTAAGGTGCGCCCGCCGCGCTCACAAGCCGCTGGCAGCGAAAAGGGCTTTGCTCACTCGATCAGGTCGGCCAGGTGCTCGATGGCCGCGCTCCACGCCTCGATCGAGAAGATGCGCGATTCGGCGTCGGCATGGCTGGCGCCGCTTTCGGTGATGGTGATCGAAGCGCGTTCGTCCGGCAGGCGCTTGAAGTCGATCTCGACCACATAGATCGCCGCCTCCTCGTCCTCGTCCGGCGATGCGTAGACCCAGCTCATCTTGAGCCGCTTGTTCTCGACGAACTCGAGATATTCGCCGCTCACCTCGTGCGGCCCCGGCTCGTCCTCGTCGCCTTCCGTCACAAAGCGATAGCGCCCGCCCTCGAAGGGCTCGACATCCACCTCGTCCGCCTGCCACTGCTCGAGCAGGGCAGGATCGGTGAAGGCGGCGAAAACATCCTCCACCGGCGCGTCGATGGTGCGCGTCAGGGTGATCTGGCTCTCCGAGCCGGACAGGGGATCTGTCGACATGGCAAAATTCCTTTCAGCCGGCGTTCAGAATGCGTTCAGACTTGTGGCGGTTTGCGGGCGATTTGCAAGCGCTTGTAAAAGCCCGGCTTTTGGGGCACTCACGGCATATGGGTCAGACCTTTGACGATCCCGATCCCTATGCCGAGCTCGACCAGCGCGCCGACGCGGCCGAGCTGAGCGACGAACACCGTCGCCCCGGCCGCATCTTCCGCAAGGCCGGCGTGCGAACCCCGCTCAGGCGCTACGTCAGCACACGGCGCTAACCGTCTTTTTCGGCTCGCTTATCCGTCCTCGTTGGCTGCTCGTGCTTGCCGCCGCCGGCGCGGTTGCCCTCGGCGTCGATATTGTCGTCCTTCTGCTCGCGGTCGTCGGTCTCGAGCGGAGCGGGCTTGCCGGCTTGCGATGTCTTGTCGATAGGGGATGTCTTGGCCATCGGATCAACTCCTTGATGGACAAGGGCTAACCGATCACCTTCGGCATCGTTCCGTGCTGGAATGGAAATGGAGGCCACGTCCGGAATCGAACCGGAATACACGGATTTGCAATCCGCTGCGTAACCACTCCGCCACGTGGCCCCTCGGCGCCGCTATCTACGGTGCCGCAAGGGCTTATGCAAGGGTTCGTCGCATTTTCTGAACCGCCTGCGGGCCGCTACGCCGCGATTCCTTCCGGCCCGCACTTATCCGCGCCATCGCCCCGCAGCCGATCATGCCGCATTTCCCCATGGAGACCAGCGACATGATCGATCTCGGCCTCGGCCTCGGCGCCACCGCGAGACCCGCCGGCAAGCTCGCGCCGCCCGATGGCTTCGCTTTCCCCTTCGCCCGCTTCCCCTTATCCGTCTACGGCTCCGGCCGCACCGATTTCGAACCAGCCGCCTATGCCGAGGACGCGCTGAACGGCACGGTGTTCCATGTCGACGCCTCGACCGGAAGCGACGGCAATACCGGACTGTCCGCGGCCTCGCGCCTGCAATCGGTGCATGCGGCCGTCACCAGGGGCAACGCCACCGGCGCGCCCTTCACCGTGCTGGTGCGCAATTCCGGCGGCGGCATCGTTCCGCGCATTCACGGCATCAGCGCCAGCGGCACCGTGCGCCCGACGCGCAAATGCGCCATCGTCATGGAAACCGGTCCCGTCGCCTTCGGCACCCACGACTTGCTTGCCTATGCCGCAGACCCGGTGATGGCCGGTGTTTTCGTCGCCGCGCGCAGCAATATCGCCCGGGTGTTCGACCTGCGCGCCACCGACGTTTTCGGCAATCCCATCGAACTTGCGCGGGTCGGCAGCGAGGCGGCGCTGGCCGGCGATCCGGGCCCTACGGGCCTGTGGTACAATTCCGGCACGGTCTTCAAGCTCAAGCTGCATGACGGCGCTTCTGTCTCCAACGACAACGTCATGGCGCTGTTGCTGACGCAGAACGTCACGCTCAACAATGCCGGAAGCGACTTCTTCCTTGATGGCGCGAGGCTCTACGGCGGCAATGATGGCGCCCTGCATGCCAATGGAATCGGGGGAAACCTCGTCTGCCATCGCGTCGAGGCCCGGCTTGCCGGTGGCGGCGGGGCGCTGCGCGACGGCTTTCGCATCGAAAGCGTGCGCGGCCTTGCCGCCTTCCAGCATTGCCGCGCCATCGGCAATGCCAAGGACGGGTTCAACGCCCATCGGCTGGACGGGGAGCCCGACTCGCTTTTCGTGCTCACCGATCGCTGCGAGGGGCGCGACAATGGCCGCTTCACCGCCCAATCGTGCAATTTCGTCACCGCGCATGAGGATGTGGTCTGGCTCGATGCCGGCGGCCGCGCCGATGCCAATTTTGGCGCTCAGCTGCATATCATCGAACAGGCCCAGCTCTGGGCGGTCGCAACCCAGAGCCGGCATTCCCGGGGCGACCTCCCCTTGGACGGCGGCATCATGCCGACCGAATTCCTCAGCGAGAACGATGCCGTGATCTGGCTCGAGAACACGCTGGCCGAGGCGTCCTCGGGTAGTTCCTGGGCGGTGCGCGCCCGCGATGCCTCGACCATCCTGAAGCGCGGCCACCGCACCATAGCGGGGCAGGAGGGCACGACCGGCACGGCGGTCATCGGTTCCTTCTGACCCCGGAGCCCGTTAAGAAGCATCGCATCCGGCGGCAATCCGCCGGATGCCTGGAGGCCGGCCACAGGATACATCATGAAACATGTGGGGCTGATTTATGCCGGCGGCGCGGGAACGCGGCTGGGCGGAATCGACAAGGCCGCCATCGAGATCGGCGGGCTCACGCTCGAACGCCGCGCGCGCGACCACCTTTCCACCTGCGATGAAATCCTCATCTCCACCGGCCCGCAGGGCATCGCGGGTTCCCATGCGCTGCCGGACGATCCGCGCGATCCGCCGGGGCCCGTCGCGGCGCTCAATGCCGCGCTGCGCTGGTGGCTGGAAGAGGGCAGGCCGCCGGCGATTCTCGTCACCGTCGCCGTCGACGCGCCGGGACTGCCCGAAACCTATGCCGCGCTCATGCTCGAAGGCGCGCGCCGGCATGGCGCCGTCCATGCGCGCTGCGCCGGCATGGACCACCCGACCCACGCCGCCGTCGATTTCGAGCGGCTCGAACAGGCGCTGGCCGCGCGTCCGAAAAGCCCGAAAGCCGCGCTGGCGCTGGCGGACAGCGCGCCGCTCGACTTCGCCGACGCGCCGTCCCAGCCCTTCCGCTCGGTCAACACGCCGGACGATCTCGCCCATTGGCAGGCGCATTTCGGCGCTGTCATCGAGGCTTCAAAATCGGGGCTTGGCAAACCAGACGGGGTTCGCTAAACGGACCCCGCCTTCACCAAGAGGCCGCTGCGAATGTCTTCCGCGATAGCTCAGTTGGTAGAGCAAGCGGCTGTTAACCGCTGGGTCGTAGGTTCGAGTCCTACTCGCGGAGCC
>JAEWHZ010000008.1 GCA_023387585.1 Pseudomonadota bacterium | reverse complement strand
ACCGCCGGCGCGCGCTCACCGATCGCGCCAGAACCGGTTGAGCGCCGCGTAGAGCTCCTTGGGCCTGTCGAGATTGGCGCAATGCCCGGCACCGGCCAGGTCGATGCGGGTGATGTTGGGGTTTTCCTGCAGGCGGGAAAAGGCCCTGTCCAGCGCCCAGTTGACCGCGCGGTCGGCGCCGCAGCGGATGATCAGCACCGGCATGCTGAGCGCGATCGCCACGTGTGTGAGATCGTAGCGGCGCACATTCTCGGCGATGGCGGCGCCCACATGCGGGTCGAAGCCGTGCAGCAACTCGCGCACGATCGCGCGGCCCGCCGGGCTCGGCGTCGTCGCCAGCGCCGTCCAGTGCGCGATCCGGCCTGGCCCGAACAGGCGATAGCCGAAAGGCAGAGAGGTCGCGGCGATGCGCGGCAGGTTGAGCGCCGGCGCGGTGCCGAACAGGGCGAGCGTGCGGAACAGTTCGGAGCGCCGCGATGCGAGGGCGAGCGCCAATATGCCGCCGAGCGAATTGCCCACCCAATCGACCGGACCGGTTTCGGCATGCGCCAGCATGCGCGCCATGTCCTCTTGCATGATATCGATGGTGAAACTGGCGGGCAGCGCGGCGATGTCGCCGCGCGAGGCGCCGTGGCCGCGCAAATCGGGCACGATCACAGAGCGCCCTTCCGCCGCCAGTCGCTCGGCATCGGCGAAGAACTGCGCCGCGCCCGCCGCCAGCCCGTGGCACAGAACGGTCGGCGCGCCGCCCTGCGGGCCGAAGCGATAATAGGCGAGGCGGTGCCCGTCGGCGCTGTCGTAGCGGACCGGTCCGGTCATCCGGCGACGAGCGCGATCAGGTGCGCGGGAACCCAGCCGGAGCGGCACGGGCCGGAATAGGCGCCGCGGTCGGCCATCACCGAGCCGACGCCGCAAGATTGCAGCTCGCCGGGTGGATAGTAGACGATGCCGAGCCAGTCGCCGCGCTCGTCGCACATGAAGACACCGTCGCCTTCCGCAAGGCGGTCGATCTCGGCCGCATCGCCGGCGGGCGCGGTCCGGACGGGCAGGATGTCGATGTTCTCGGCGGCGAGGCCGAAAACCTCGCCGAAGGCGCTGCAGGCATCCCATTCGACGGTGCCGCCGATCTCGACGGCCACCAACGGCTCCGCGGCCATGGCGGGCGAAAGCAGCAACAGGGCCGTGCAGATCGAGCCGGCAAGCCAGCGTCCGGCCATCGCGCTCAAACCCTGACCGTCTGCTCGACGCGGCCGGTCTCGCCGAACACGCGCAGATAGCGCGCGATCTCGGCCGCCGTGCCGGTCGCCTTGGCGGGATTGTCCGACAGCTTCACCGCAGGCCGTCCATTGGCGCTCGACACCTTGCACACCAGCGAGATCGGATCGAGGCCGGGATTGCGCTCGGGCGGGCAGCCTTCGAAATCATTGGTCAGATTGGTGCCCCAGCCGAAGGTCATGCGCACCTTGCCGTCGAAATGCAGATAGGCGTCCTCGATCATCTCGATATCGAGCCCGTCCGAGAACACCAGAAGCTTCTCGCGCGGGTCGCGTCCGCGGCTCTTCCACCATTCGATGATCTTCTCGCCGCCTTCGATGGCCGGGGCGCTGTCGGGGCGGAAGCCGGTCCAGTCGGCCACCCAGTCCGGCGCGTCGCGCAGGAAGGCATCGGTGCCGAAGGCGTCGGGCAGAACGATCAGCAGATTGCCGCCATAATAGCTGCGCCAATCCTGCAGCACGCGATAGGGCGCCTCGCGCAGTTCGTCCTCGGAGCGGGCCAGAGCCGCCAGCACCATGGGCAGCTCATGCGCATTGGTGCCCAGCGCCTCGAGATCGGTGTCCATCGCCAGCTTGACGTTGGAGGTGCCGGTGAAATTCCTGCCTATGCCTTCCTTGAGCGCCTCGACGCACCAGCGCTGCCACAGGAAGGAGTGGCGCCGCCGCGTGCCGAAATCCGAGATGGTGAGGTCGGGCAGGTTTTGCAGCCGCTCGACCTTCTCCCACAGCTTCGCCTTGGCGCGCGCATAGAGCACGTCGAGGGTGAACGGGCCGTAGGTCTTCATCGCCGCGCGGCTGCGCAATTCATTGATGATGGCCAGCGCCGGGATTTCCCACATCGTGGTCTCGGTCCACTTGCCGGGAAACTCCAGCACGAATTGCCCGTCGCGCTTTTCGAGCACATATTCGGGCAGCGAGAACCCTTCGAGCCAGCGCAGGAAGGCGGGCGAGAAGATGCGCTTCGAGCCGTAGAAATTGTTGCCCGCCAGCCAGATCATCTCCTTCTTGGTGAAGCGCAGCGTCCGGGCGTGGTCGAGCTGGGCACGCAATTCGTCGATGTCGATCTCGTCCGCCAGCCGCACCGAGCGGGTGCGGTTGATCAGCGAGAAGGTCGCGTCGACATCCGGGTACAGGCCCCAGATCATCTGCAGCATCAGCAGCTTATAGAAATCGGTGTCGAGCAGCGACCGGATGATGGGGTCGAGCTTGAAGGTGTGATTGTAGACCCGACGCGCCAGGTCGGTATAGGTCGCCATTGGTCATGCCACTCGCTTGGGCGGGGATGGCGCGACGTTAGCCCCCCGCCCGCGCGATGGGAAGGGCATCCGTGCAGCAGGCCCAGCAGGTTGGCCGGGCCTGCTCGATTCAGTTGCCGAAGATCAGGTCCATCAGCGTGCGCTGGCTGCGCTCGCTCTGCTGCGGCGTCGGAGTGGCCCCGCCCGGGTCCCATTGCTGCGGCGCGAACTGGGCGTTCGGGTCGATCGGCTGGCCGGTCCAGGGGTCGACCTGCGTGCCCGGCTGCGCCTGTTGGATCGGATATCCCGTATTGGGATCGATCTGCTGCGACGGTGCGTATTGCGGCGCGGCCAGCTGGCCGGTCGCCGGGTCGATCTGCACCTGGAGCGGGATCATCTGCCCGGTGGCCGGGTCGATCTGCATCGGCACCGGCTGGCCGGTGACGGTGTCGACGAACTGCACCATGGGCTGGCCGGTATTGGGATCGATCACCGGCTGGCCGGTATTGGGGTCGACGATCTGCTGGGCGACGAAGGTCGAGTTGCCCATGCCGTAGCCGGGCAGGTCGGCGACCTGCAGGCCCTGATGCGCCGCGGTCATGAACTCCGACCAGATGGCGACGGGCACGTTGCCGCCGGACAGCGCGGTGGCGCGGTTGTCGTCATTGCCCAGCCATACGCCGGCGACCATGTGCGCCGTGTAGCCGACGAACACCGCGTCGCGCGATTCCTGCGAGGTGCCGGTCTTGCCCGCGAAGGGCCAGCCGCCCAGATTGGCGCCGCGCCCGGTCCCCACCTCGACGGCGGTCTTGAGCATGTCGTTCATCTGCGCCACGACGTCGGGCGACAGCACGCGCCCCGGCCCGGCGGTGGAGGCTTCGTAGAGCACCTCGCCGTCGCGGGTCTCGATGCGGGTGATGACGTTGGGGATCACCCCGACGCCGCCATTGGCGAAGGGCGCGAAAGCCGCCGTCAGTTCGAGCAGCGACACCTCCTGCGTGCCCAGCGCGATGGAGGGCACGGGCGTCATCGTCGTCGAGATGCCCATGCGCTGCGCGACCTCGATCACCGCCTGCGGGGTGACGTCGATGGCCAGCCGCGCGGCGATGGTGTTGAGTGAATAGGCAAGGCCCTGGCGCAGTGTCACCAGCCCGACATAGCGCCCGGTCGCATTGCGCGGGCTCCAGCCCTGATAGTCGAACTGGGCGTCCTCGGCGACGGTGTCGGGCGTGTAGCCTTTTTCCATGGCGGCGACATAGACGAAGGGCTTGAAGGCCGAGCCCGGCTGGCGACGGGCCGTGACGGCGCGATTGTACTGGCTCTGGTTGTAGTCGACGCCGCCGACCAGCGCGCGCACGGTGCCGTCGGTCTCCATGGCCACCAGCGCGCCCTGCGAGAAGCGCCGGTTTCCGCCCTCCTCGGCCACTTTTTCGCGCACCACGAACTCGGCCTGCTTCTGCAGGTCCCAGTCGATGGTGGTGTGGACGACGACGTCCTCGCCGATCTCGCCCAGATAGGCGTTCATCAGGCTCTCGACCCAGTCGGCGACGTAATATTCGGCGCCCGCGACGCGCGAGGGCGCCATGCGGTCGGGGTCGGCGCGGGCCGAATCGGCTTCCTCGCGGGTGATGTAGCCTTCCTCGACCATGGCATTGAGCGCTATGCGCTGGCGCTCTGCGGCCCGCTCGGGGTTGGTGCGCGGATTGTAGGCCGAGGGCGCGGGCAGGATGCCGGCCAGCATGGCCGCCTGGCCGAGCGAGAGATTGCGCGCGGAGACGCCGAAATAGGTCTGTGCCGCCGCCTCGATGCCGGTGGCCCCGGCGCCGTAATAGACGCGGTTGAGGTAGAGCTCGAGGATCTGTTCCTTGGAGAAGTTCTGCTCCAGCCAGAAGGCGAGCACCGCTTCCTGCACCTTGCGCCCCAGCGTCTGGTCGGGCGTCAGGAACAGGTTCTTGGCCACCTGCTGGGTGATGGTCGAGGCGCCGCGGGTGATGTTGCCCGCCTGCACGCTCTCGACCAGGACCGCCACGAGCCCGATCGGGTCGACGCCCATATGGCTCATGAAGCGCCGGTCCTCGCTGGCGATCAGCGCGGCCGGCACGTAATAGGGCAGCTCATGATAGGAGATCGCCTCGCCGCCGGTCTGGCCGCGATTGGAGATCAGCCGCCCGTCGGACGCCAGCACGCGGATGTTCGGCGGACGCTCGGGAATGGCCCAGGTGCCGGAATCGGGCAGTTGCAGCCCGTAATAGAGCACGAGGCCCATGGCGCCGAATCCGGCGGCGACGACGCCCATGAAGGCCCACCACAGCAGGCCGACGATGAAGCCACCGGCCCCGCGGCGACGCCGGCGCGGCTTCTGGTCCCGTGGCTGGCGCTGCCGGCGCTCAGGCTTCCTGTCGGGCTTGCGGCCGCGCGTGCGGCGCGGCTCGCTGGGCTGGCGCCCGCCGGTGCGTTCCTCGTCGACGAACGCGCCGACGCCGGTTCCGAGCGAGGGTTCGACGCGCTCGCCGCGCGCGCGCTTGGGGGCGGGGCCTGCCTTGCCCGAGGGCTGCCCTCCGACGCGATCATCGGCGGTGATGCGGAAATCCATGCTGTGCCAATCCGTTGACTGCGTGCCCGGCAAGGTCGGTCCTCACTGCCGTGCTGCGATATTTCTAGCATGAATCGCGCAGGATAGGACCAGCATTCCGCGCCGAGATGACTTTGCGCGCTGCCGTATGCGCTGCTCTCGAATGCAAATGTGGCCGGTTTATGTGACCGGCGTCCGGACTTTCCCCGTCTGTTGCCGCTCGGCAACGTCCTGTCGGCGCCTGATGGCATCAGGTTGCGGCGGTCTCGAGCTCCGGCAGCCTTGCGGCGACCAGCGCCCGGGTCAGCGGGTGGCGCGGCCGGGCGAACAGGGAAGCGGGGCTGCCCTGCTCGACGATGATGCCCGCCTGCATGACCAGAACGCGGTCGGCGATGGCCCGCACCAGGTCGAGGTCGTGGCTGATGAGCAGATAGGTCAGCCCCAGATCGCTTTGCAGGCGCATCAGCAGGTTGAGGATTTCGGCGCGCACCGAAACGTCGAGCGCCGAGACCGGCTCGTCGAGCACCACCAGCCGCGGCCGCGTCACCAGCGCGCGGGCGATGGCGAGGCGCTGGCGCTGCCCGCCGGAGAATTCGTGCGGATGGCGCCCCAGCATGTCATGGTCGAGCCCGACCGAGCGAATGGCCTCGACGACGCGGCTGAAGCGTGTCGGCGCGTCGAGCTGCGGCAAAAGGTTGAGCGGCTCCTCGAGCGACTGCCCGATGGTCATGCGCGGGTCGAAGCTCGAATAGGGGTCCTGGAACACCAGCGACAGCCCTGCACGGAGGGAAGGCGGCAGGTCGTCGCCGCGATAGGCGAAGCCTTCGAAATAGATGCGCCCCGAACTGGCGCGATCGAGCCCGACCAGCATGCGCGCCAGCGTGGTCTTCCCGCAGCCCGATGGGCCGACAAGGGCGATGCATTCGCCATGCGCTATGCGCAGCGTCACCGCATCGACGGCGTTGACGGCCTGTCCGCCCAAAAAGGGCAGGGCGGCCTGCCGGTAGACACGGCCGACCTCCTCGGTGCGCAATATCTCGCGCGTGATCGGCGGCCGTGCCACCGGGGTGATGTCGATGCGGCTCGCCGCGATCAGGGCCCGCGTATAGGCTTCACGCGGGGTGCGCAGCACGGTGTCGACCGGTCCGCTCTCGACCAGCCTGCCGGCGCGCAGCACGGCGACGGAATCGCACAGCATGGCGACGGCCTTCAAATCGTGGCTGATGAAGATCAGCGCCATGTCGCGCTCGCCGCATAGCCGGTCGATCAGGTCGAGCACGGTCTTTTGCGAGACGAGGTCGAGCGCCGAGGTCGGTTCGTCGGCGATCAGCAGCTTGGGATCGCAGGCGAGCGCGATGGCGATCATCACCCGCTGGCGCTGCCCGCCGGAGAGCTGGTGCGGGAAGCGGCGGGCGTGCTCCGGTTCGAGCCCGACATCGCCCAGCAATTCCTCGACCTGATAGGTGCGCCCGGCGAGTTCCACCGCCTCGCGGATCTGCGCGCCGACCCGCATCAGCGGGTTGAGGGCGGAAAGCGGCTCCTGGAAGACGAAACCGATATTTTCCGCCCGCAGCCGCGCCAGTTCGCGCTCGTTGTCGGGCAGTTTACGGCCCTCGAACGCGATCTTGCCGCGACGCCGCGCACCGAGCGGCAGCAGGTCGGCGACGGCCAGCGCCGTCAGCGTCTTGCCCGAGCCGCTTTCGCCGACGATGCCGAAGCGCTGGCCCCGCTGCAACGTAAAGGACACATCGCCGACGATATTGCGCTTGCCGATATCGATGCCGAGCCCTGTGACCTCAAGCAGCGGCATTGACCGCTCCTTCGCCGCGCAGGCGCGGATCGAGCAGGTCGCGCAGCCCGTCGCCCATCAGATTGAGCCCCACGACGATGATCGCGACGGCGATGCCGGGCAGCACCGACAGCATCGGATGCAGCAGGAACAGCGACTGGGCGTCGCGCAGCATCAGCCCCAGGCTCGTGGCGGGCGGCTGCGTGCCAAGCCCGATATAGCTCAGCCCCGCCTCGGCCAGGATGCCGAGCGAGAGCTGGATGGTGGCCTGCACGATCACCAGCCCGGCGATGTTGGGGAGCAGGTGCCGCCAGGCGATGCGCGTCGGCGTGAGCCCCGCGAGCCGCGCCGCCGAGACGTAGTCGAGCGCATGGATGGCCAACGCGCCGCCCCGCGCGACACGGGCGAAGACCGGGATGTTGAAGATACCGATGGCGATGACGGCGTTGATGGCGCCCGGCCCGAACAGCGCGGTGATCAGGATGGCGACGATCAGCGCCGGAAAGGCGAAGATCAGGTCGGACAGCCGCAGCGTCAGCCATTCGAAGGCGCCGCCATAGGCCACCGAGAGCAGGCCGAGCGGCACGCCGATGCCGGCGCCGATGACGACCGAGGCAATGGCGACCACGAAGCTGGTCAGCGTGCCGGCCATGAGCAGCGAGACCATGTCGCGCCCCAGATGGTCGGTGCCGAGCCAGTGCGCGGCGGTCGGGCCGAGAAAGCGCCGCGCGATCTCGATGCCGGCGATGGGATAGGGCGTCCACACCAGCGAGATGAGACCGATCAGCAGCAGCGCCGCCGACAGCACCAGGCCGATGCCGAAGCTGGGGTGGCGCATCGCCTTCATGGCGCCGCCTGCCGGCGAAGGCGCGGGTCGATGGCGAGATAGACCAGGTCGGTGGCCAGCATGGTCACGCTGACGCCGATCACCAGCACCATGGTGATGCCGCGCACCAGGATCAGGTCGCGCTCGGAGATGGCGGTGAAGATCAGCCGCCCGAGGCCGGGCAGGTAGAACACGTTCTCGACGATGATGACGCCGGCGACGAGATAGGCGAATTGCAGCCCCAATATGGTGACGACCGGCAGCAGCGCGTTGCGTACCCCGTGCCGCCAGATCGCCTGGCCGCGCGTGAGGCCCTTGGCCTGGGCGGTGCGGATGAAATCGAGCTCGGCGACCTCGATCAGCGCCGTGCGCATCACGCGCGCGAGGATAGCCGCCTGCGGGAGCGCCAGCGCCAGGCTCGGCAGCACCAGGCTGCGCAATGCGCGCACCGGATCCTCGGAAAACGGCACGAAGCCGCCGCTGGGCAGCCAGCCGAGCCATACCGCGAACACCAGCGCCAGCATCATGCCGAACCAGAAATTGGGAATGGCGATGCCGAACTGGGCGAACACCATCAGCCCCGTATCCGCCGCCGATCCGCGCCGGCGCGCGGCGGCGATGCCGATCGGCAGGCCGATGGCGATCGACAGGATCATGGCGAACAGCGCCAGCGGCAGGCTGACCCATAGCCGCTCGCCGATCAACTGGGCCACCGGGGCGCGCTGGGTGTAGCTGAGCCCCATATCGCCGACCATCAGCCCGCCGAGCCACTCGAAGAATCGCAGAGCCGCCGGCGCGTCGAGCCCGAGCTGGGTGCGCAGATTGGCGACGGCCTCGGCGCTGGCATTGATGCCGAGCATGAAGCGCGCGACGTCGCCGGGCAGCAGGTCGAGCGTGAAGAAGATCGCCGCCGCCGCCACGGTAAGGGTTGCGAGGGTTCCGAAGAGGCGGCGGGCGATGAAGCCGATCATGCCCGTCGCGCACCCCGCTGAGCTGGAAGGAGCTCAGTCGCTCCAGGCGATGTCGCGCAGCACGACGCCCTCGATGGGCGCGTTCTGCCACATTCCCGTGAGGCCGGCGCGCCAGACTCCGGTTTGTGCCAGCTCGAACAGGTATCCATTCACGGCGTCCTCGGCGAGGATACGCTGCGCCTGCTGTGCCAGCTCGCGCCGTTCATCCTCGTTCGTCGTTGCGTTCAGCGTATCGATAAGCGCTGCGAAGTCGGGATTGTCGTAGCCGAAATAATACTCAGGATCGGCGTATATGCCAATGTCGAACGGTTCCACATGCGCGACGATCGACAGATCGTAGTCCTTGTTGGTGAGGACGTCCTCGAGCCACTGCGCCCATTCGACGTTGATCAGTTCGAGCCTTATGCCGATATCGGCCAGCTGCGCGGCGAGGATCTGCCCGGACAGGCGCGCATATGCGACCGGGGGCAGCTTCAGCGTCGCGGGAAAACCGTTGGCATGGCCGGCCTCGGCCAGCAGAGCCCGTGCCGCATCGAGATCGTGCGGATAGATGTCCGACAGGTCGAGATAGTAAGGATGGTGCGGGGCGAAATGCGTGTAGATCGGCGGGCTGTAGCCATTGGTGACGCCCTCGATCAGCTCCTCGCGGTCGATGGCGTGGGCGATGGCCTGGCGCACGCGCAGATCGTCGAAAGGCGGCCGTGCATTGTTGGTGGCCAGAACCACCTCGCCCTCGGTGGTGCCGACGAGGATCCGGAAATCGGGGTTCGATTCGAAGATCGGCAGGGCTTCGGACGCCATGTTGTTGGTGCCGTCGATCTCGCCGGCCAGCAGCGCATTGGTCAGCGTCGCGGTATCGCCGATGAACACGAAGCTCGCCCGCGCCAGTGAAGGCGCCTCGCCCCAGTAATCGTCATTGCGCTCCAGCAGCACGCGACTGCCGCGATCCCACTGCACGAAGGCGAAGGGCCCCGTGCCGATCGGCACCGTGGCGTTGTTCTCGGCGCTTTCCGGTGCGACGATCACCGCATCCCCGCGCCCGATATCGAACAGGAACAGGCCGGTCGGGCGTTCGAGCGTGATGGCGACGGTATGGCTGTCGAGTGCCTCGACGCTGTCGATCACCTCGTAAAGCGCCTTCTGTGCATTGCGGCTGTCCTCGGCGAGGATGCGCTCGAAGGTGAATACCACGTCCTCGGCATCGAAGGCGGAGCCGTCATGGAAGCGCACGTCGCGGGCAAGCTCGAAGGTATAGGCGGTGCCGTCTTCCGAGATCGTCCAGTTTGTGGCGAGGCCCGGCTGCACCACCCCGTTCTGGTCGATGCGCGTCAGCCCCTCGAACACGTTCTGGTAGACGACGATGTCGATGGCCTCCGCCGCGCCTGCGGTTGGATCGAGCGCCGGCGGCTCCAGCGCCACCGCGATGCGGACCGAATCCGCCTGAGCGAAGGCCGGCAGCGTCATCAGGCCGATCAGCACGGCTGCGGAAAGAAGCGACTTGGTCATGGTTCTCCTGCCCTTCAGGCGGCGGCTGGGCGTTTCATGCGGACCTTTTAGGTCAAGGGGCCGCGCAATGCATCAGCACTTTGGGCTAAACCATGCTCCGCTGCCCGACGCGCGTGGCAAGAACGACCGGGATCAGCCCGGCCAGCACGATGAGCAGCGCCGGCAGGGCCGCATTGGCGAACAGGGCGACATTGGCCTGCTGATAGACGAGGGTCGCGAGCGTATCGACACCGAGCGGACGCAGCAGCAGTGTCGCCGGCAGCTCCTTGATGATCTCGACGAAGACGAGCACCGCCGCCGAAACGATGGCCGGGCTGAGCGTCGGCAATTCGATGCGCCACAACACGCGCCAGCGTCCCGCGCCGAGCAGGCGCCCGGCATGCAGCATGGCGTCTCCGCGCTTCCTGATCGCGGCGTCCAGCGTGCCGTGGCTGACCGCGAGGAAGCGGATGGCGTAGACATAGACCAGCGCCAGCATCGAGCCGGAAACGATCAGTCCCGGCCGCCAGTCGAAATTGGCCATGGTGAAGCGGTTGACGGCGAGGTCGAACTGGCCGAGCGGCTGCAGCAGTCCGAGCGCCAGCACGGTGCCGGGAATGGCATAGCCGAGCGTCGACAGCCGGATCAGCCCGCGCGATGCCGGGCCGTGCCGTTGCTGGCGCGCGGCGATCAGCCCCAGGATGACGGTGACGATCGCCCCGATGGCGGCGACGGTGACGGTCGGCGCCAGCGCGTTGAGCGCCATGGTCACATGCTCGGGCACCACGCGGCGGAAGGCCATATAGACGAGCTGGCCGAACGGAATGCCGAAGCCGAGCGCGAGCAACGTGGCGCAGAAGGTGAAGGCGCCCGCCGCAGCCCGCCCCTTCAGCCGCTCGCGCGCCGGCGGCACGCGGCTGTCGCGCTGGCCCTGGAACAGCCGGTTGCGGCGCGCCTTCTGCTCGACGAGGATCAGCAGGCCGATGACCAGCACGATGGTGACCGCAAGCTGCGCCGCGCCGGGAAAATCCGAGCGGTTGATCCAGGTGGCGTAGATGATCGCCGTCAGGCTGTTGATGCCGAAATACTGCACCGCCCCGAGATCGTTGACCACCTCCATCATGGCCAGCGTCGCCCCGACCACCATGGCGGGCCGCGAAAGCGGCAGCGTCACGGTGAGGAAGGTGCGCCCCCGGCTGGCGCCCAGCGTGCGGGCCGCCAGATCGAGGCTGGTCGACTGCATCAGGAAGAAGGCGCGGCAGGCGACATAGACATAAGGATAGAGCACCGCCGACATCACGACGCTGGCGCCCCAATGGCTGCGGATGTCGGGGAACCAGTATTCGCGCAGCGAGGTGGCGCCGTTGATCATCCTCACGCCCTGCTGGACCGGGCCGGAGAATCCCCAGAACTCGACATAGGTATAGGCCGCCAGATAGGTCGGCACGGCAAGCGGCAGAATGAGCGCCCAGTCGAACAGCCGGCGCAGCGGGAACTCGAAATGGGTGACCAGCCAGGCCGCGACCATGCCGGTCAGCGCCGTCGCCAGCCCGACGCTCGCCATCAGCACGCCGGTCTCGCGGATGGCGGTGGGCAGCATCTGCGAGCTGAACCCGCTCATGCCGGCGCCTAGCGCCGCCACGGTCAGCCACAGGATCGGCAGGCCGACGACGAGAACCAGCAGCAATGGAACGACCGGCAGGGCGAAAACCCTGCCGGTCGAGGTGAACCGGCGGGCCGGCTTGCGCGCGGCCCGGGGGATCGGCAGCTCGCTCAGTCCTGCGGCCCTTCGTTGAAGCGCAACTCGTCGATGAGCGCCTGCGCTTCGGCACGGTGGGCCGCCACCTCGACCAGCGAGATCTGCGAGGGCTTGAACTCGCCCCAGCTACGGGTCAGCTCCGATGCCTCGACGCTGGGAACCACGGGGAATTCGTAGTTGGTGTCGGCATAGA
>JAEWHZ010000327.1 GCA_023387585.1 Pseudomonadota bacterium | reverse complement strand
AGCTGCTGGCGCGACGGCAGCGACGATATCGAACAGAGGACCTAGATGGCAAAGACCGAGACCACGCGCATCCGCCGCAAGGAGCGCAAGAACATCACGTCGGGCGTCGCCCATGTGAACGCATCGTTCAACAACACCATGATTACCATCGCGGACATGCAGGGCAACACGATTTCGTGGTCGTCCGCGGGCGTGATGGGCTTCAAGGGGTCGCGCAAGTCCACCCCTTATGCTGCACAGGTTGCGGCCGAGGACGCTGCCAAGAAGGCGCAGGAGCACGGCGTCAAGACGCTGGAAGTCGAAGTGCGCGGACCCGGATCGGGCCGCGAATCGGCACTGCGTGCGCTTCAGGCCGCCGGCTTCGCCGTCACCTCGATCCGCGACGTCACGTCGATCCCGCACAATGGCTGCCGCCCGCGCAAGCGGCGCCGCGTCTAGCACGACGCCTCGAAGCGCTGCCGGCTGCACAGGCCGGCGGCGCGATAATTGCGTTTGCGGCCGAGCGGCCGGGTAGGGCCGCACTTTTGAAAGGACACCACCGTGACGATCCAGAGGAACTGGCAAGAACTGATCAAGCCGACCAAGCTGGAGATTGTTCCGGGCGAGAACGGGCGGGTTGCATCGGTCATCGCCGAGCCGCTCGAGCGCGGCTACGGCCTGACGCTGGGTAATGCGCTGCGCCGCGTGCTGCTGTCGTCGCTGCAGGGCGCGGCGGTCACCGCCATCCAGGTCGACGGCATCCTGCACGAGTTCTCCTCGCTGCCGGGCGTGCGCGAGGACATGACCGACCTCGTGCTGAACGTCAAGGAAATCGCCATCAGGATGGAAGCGGAAGGCCCCAAGCGCCTGACGCTGAGCAAGCAGGGGCCCGGTGCGGTCACCGCCGGCGATATCCGCGTGACCGGCGACATCGAGGTGCTGAACCCCGAGCTGGTGCTGTGCCATCTCGACGACGGCGCCGAGATCAACATCGAGTTCACCGTCAACACCGGCAAGGGCTATGTGCCGGCCGACAAGAACCGCCCCGAGGACGCGCCGATCGGCTATATTCCGGTCGACTCGCTGTTCTCGCCGGTCCGTCGTGTCAGCTACAAGGTCGACGCCACCCGCGCGGGCGAGAGCCTCGACAAGGACAAGCTGACGCTGCAGATCGAGACCAATGGCGCCGTGACCCCCGAGGACGGCGTGGCCTATGCCGCGCGCATCCTGCAGGATCAACTGACGGTCTTCGTCAATTTCGAGGAGCCGACGCGCGAGAAGGTTCAGGATGCCGTTCCGGAGCTCGCCTTCAACCCGGCGCTGCTCAAGAAGGTGGACGAGCTCGAGCTGTCGGTGCGTTCGGCCAACTGCCTGAAGAACGACAATATCGTCTATATCGGCGACCTGATCCAGAAGACGGAAGCCGAGATGCTGCGCACGCCCAATTTCGGGCGCAAGTCGCTCAACGAAATCAAGGAAGTGCTGGCCCAGATGGGTCTGCACCTCGGCATGGACGTGCCGAACTGGCCGCCCGAGAACATTGACGACCTCGCCAAGCGCTACGAAGATCACTACTGATCGGCGCGCGGTCGAAGCTTAAAGGAGACAAACCATGCGCCACGGAAATCGCGGCCGTAAGCTGAACCGGACGGCGAGCCATCGCAAGGCGATGTTCGCCAACATGTCCGCTGCCCTCATCAAGCACGAGCAGATCGTGACCACCCTGCCCAAGGCGAAGGATCTGCGTCCGATCGTCGAGAAGCTGATCACGCTGGGCAAGCGCGGCGATCTGCATTCGCGCCGCCAGGCGATCGCCCAGATCCGCGACGAAGCGCAGGCCAGGAAGCTCTTCGAAGTGCTCGGCCCGCGCTACAAGGAGCGCCAGGGCGGGTATCTGCGCATCATGAAGGCGGGCTTCCGCTACGGCGACAACGCCCCGATGGCCGTGATCGAGTTCGTCGATCGCGACGTCGATGCCAAGGGTCTCGACAGCGGCCCGGTGCAGGTGCGCGACGAGGACGAATCGGAAGCCTTCGCGGCATAAGCCAAACGGCAGGATCCAAATTTGCGGGCGGTCACGAAATCTCGTGGCCGCCCGTTTTCGTTTGCCCTAAGTTTTTCGGGAACGCTTAGGGGGCGGATATGGGACCAGTGGTGGTGACCGGGGCCAGTGGCTTCGTCGGCAAATGGGTGGTGCTGGCGCTGCTCGAGGCCGGATACGACGTGCGCGGCACCGTGCGCAGCGACGCGAAGGCCGACATCGTGCGGGCGGCGGTGACCGAGCGGCTGGGGGCGGAAGCCGCGGGGCGGCTGGAGCTCGTCGCGGCCGACCTGCTGTCGGATGCGGGCTGGGCCGAGGCGATGACGGGTGCACAGGCGGTGATGCATGTGGCGGCGCAGATCCTCGCCGAAGAGCCGAAGGACCCGCAGGTGGTGATCGCACCGGCGCTGGAAGGCACGAGGCGGGTGCTGACCGCGGCGGCGGCCGCGGGCGTGAAGCGGGTGATCCTGACATCGTCGATCGCGGCGGTCGGTTACGGGCATGGGCAGACCAGTGGCAGGCGGGTCTATAGCGAGGCCGATTCCACCAATCTGGCCGGCATGCGCTACACCTGGGCCTATTGCGTGGGCAAGACGCTGGCGGAGCAGGCGGCTTGGGAGATTGCGCGGACGGTGGGGCTGGAGCTGACGACGATCCATCCGGGGGCCATTCTGGGGCCGGCGGTGGATGCCGATTCCAGCATCTCGCTGGGCATGGTTTCGGGGCTGATGGACGGCACCATGCCGGCGCTGCCGAGCAACGGGTTTTCGGTGATCGACGTGCGAGACGTGGCCGACCTGCATATCGCGGCGCTGGTCAGGCCGGAGGCGTCGGGGCAGCGTTATCTGGCGACGTCGGACTATGTGCCGTTCCCCAAAGTGGCGGAAATCCTGCGTTTCTCCTATCCCGACCGGCGCGTCACGCAGCGCATCGTGCCGGACTGGATCATCCGGATGATGGCGCGGTTCGGTGGGCCGACGCGGCAGATCATCAACGATATCGGCAATGAAAAGCACTATGACCGCAGCAAGGGCGAGGCGCTGCTGGGGCGGAAATTCCGCTCGGGCGAGGAGGCGATCCTGGCGACGGCGGACAGCTTGATCGCGCTCAGGCTGTTGCCGGAATGAGGGTCCAGGCGGCGTAGAGAGCGTCGAGTTCGCGCCGATTATGAACGAAAATATGCGGCAGGCCGGTTTCGTGGGCGAGCCGGCGTGCATCCCCGGATTTGTCGCGGGTCTTCCACAGCCAGACCAGCATCTCCCATTTGATGGAATCGCGGTTGCCGTCGAGCCCGCCGGGGCGGCGCTTCTGGAACAGGGTGCGGCGGAAATAACGAGCGGTACGAACGAGAAGCGTGTCGTCGAGGACGATGATTCCGGTGGCGCGGGCGAGCCGGGGCGGCATGAGTTTCGAATAACTGCCGTCCATGACCCAAGCGTCCATGGCGACGGATTCGTCGTGCAAAAGCTTGAATTCCGCGTCCGGGCGCTGCTGCCAATCGGTGCCGGCGAGGTGCCGGAACTGGTCAAGATGAACGGCCGGAACGCCAAGATGAACGGCGACGGATTCGGCCAGCGTCGACTTGCCCGAATTGGTCGGGCCGAGCACCATGATGCGGCGGCCCAGCGCTGCGAGAGGCGGGAAGTCGCCGGGCCGCTGCATGGCGGTTACTCCGCCGGCTCCATGTCCTTGCCGGTATAGATCTCGTCGACCTCGTACTGGTCGCGCCGGTCGAAGCCGTTGAAGGGGGTGAGCGAGGCCTGGGTGTAGGCGCCCATCAGGCCGAACTCGATCCAGTCGTCCTCGTCGATGTCGGCGGGGAGCATGAAGGTCTGGGGGAGAACGTCGTAGCTGTCGCAGGTCGGGCCCCAGATGGTGAACTGGGAGAACTCGCCATCATTGTCGTGGATGCGCGGGCCGCGCCAGACGCGGACGGGCGGGGTGAAGTGCATGAACTTCACCTCCATCAGCGAACCATAGGCGCCGTCGTTGAGATAGACCGCCTGGCCGCCGCGCTGGTGTTTTACGCGCAAGAGCAGCGAGGTGGACGAGGTGACGAGGGCGCGGCCGGGCTCGATGATCAGCTCGGGCGGGGTGTTGCCGAAGTGCTCCTTGATGCCTGCGGAGATGGTGTCGAAGTAATATTCGAGCGGCGGGGCCTCGCTGGTCGGGTAGGGGGCCGGATAGCCGCCGCCGATATTGAGGCGCTTGAGCTCGATGCCGGACTCCTGGGCGATACGGGCGGCGGCGGCGATGTGGCGCTCATAGGCATAGGCGTCCTCGCACTGGCTGCCGACATGGAAGCACAGCGATGGCGTGTAGCCCATCTGGCGCACGAGGTTCAAAAGCTCGGTGGCGCCCTGTTCCATCACCCCGAACTTAATGCCGAAATCATAGGATTTCAGCGCCTTGCCGGCCTTGAAGCGCACCGTGACCTCGATATCGGGCGAGGGCGCGACGATGGCGGCGAGCTGGTCGAGCTGGGCCGGATGGTCGATGGTGTAGGAGCGGATGCCGAATTCTTCATAGGCGCGCTGGATTTCGCGCTGGTTCTTGATGGGGTTGTTGTAGTGCATCACCGCGCCGGGGGCGTAGGCGCGCACCAGCTCCATCTCGGTGTTGGAGGCGACGTCATAGGCCTTGAGGCCTTCCTCGTGCAGCCGGGAGATGATGTGCGGGGAGGGGTTGCACTTGACGGCATAGGTCAAGAGCCCGTCGAAACCCTTGCGGAACACCTTCACGGATTTGCGCAGCTCGCGCTCCGAATACAGAAAGCTCGGGTAATCCGGCGCCTCGGCCGCGATCAGGGCGGAAGTGTTGGGATACACGGGGCGTGGCTCAGTCATCGGACGTCTTGCCTTTCGGGCGCGCGGGGACAAAATGACCGCTGCATATAGGGGCGGCGCGCCCCCGGCGCAACGGCAGATTCGCCGGCAGATGATAAGCGCCGCTGTGACACCTTGATGGCGACGGAATCGTGTGTTCCCTGAGCCCGGCAGCTTCGCGGAAAACAGGAGGGTGCGCTATGAAATGGCAGGGCTTTTTCGTGCTGGCCGGGGCGGCGATCCTGGCGGTCGGCATAGCGGTCTCGCCCATCGGGCACACCGGTGCGCAGACGGTTGAGACGGTGGTCGAGACGGCGCCGGCGGCGGCTCCGGCCGAGTTCGAGCGGGAGGTGCCGCAGAGCGAGGCGGAAATCCAGCTCAGCTTCGCGCCCGTGGTGCGGCGGGTGACGCCTTCGGTGGTCAATGTCTATGCGACCCGCATCGAGCAGCGCGCCGACTCGCCCTTCGCGGGCGACCCGTTCTTCGAGCGCTTCTTCGGCGGCAATTCGCCCCTGTTCCGCAGCCGGCCGCGCCAGAGCCAGTCGCTGGGCTCGGGGGTGATCGTCGATCCCAGCGGGGTGGTGCTGACCAACAGCCATGTGGTGAGCGGGGCGACCGATATCCGCGTGGCGCTGGCCGACCGGCGCGAATATGCGGTCGACCTGGTGCTGGACGATCCGCAGACCGACCTGGCGGTGCTGCGGCTGCGCGAGGCGCCCTCGGACGGGCTGCCGGCGATCGCCTTCGCCGATTCAGACGGGCTCGAGGTCGGCGATCTGGTGCTGGCGGTGGGCAATCCGTTCGGTGTCGGGCAGACGGTGACCAGCGGCATCGTCTCGGCGCTGGCGCGCACGGGAGTGGAGGCGACGGATTACGAGTTCTTCATCCAGACCGACGCGGCGATCAATCCGGGCAATTCGGGCGGGGCGCTGGTCGACCTGGCCGGGCGGCTGGTGGGCATCAACACCGCCATCTATACGCGCACCGGCGGCTCGGTGGGCATCGGCTTCGCCATTCCCTCCAACATGGCGCGGCTGGTGGCCGAGGCGGGCGGCAGCGGAGAGGCGCTGGTGCGGCCCTGGCTCGGGGCCAAGCTGCAGCCGGTCGATGCCGGTATCGCCTCGGGCCTGCAACTGACGACGCCGAGCGGGGCGCTGGTGACCGAGACGGCGCCGGACGGGCCGGCGCAGCGCGCCGGGCTGGAGCCGGGCGACGTGATCACCGCCATGGACGGGGCGCGGGTCGACGATCCGGCGGCGCTGACCTTCCGGCTGGCGACGCGGCCCGCGGGCAGCGAGGTGCGGCTGGCGGTGTCGCGGCGCGGCGAGACGGTGGAACTGGTTCTGCCGGTCGAGGCGCCGCCCGTGCCGGAACCGGACGAGATCGCCGAGATTTCTGGCAATACGCGGTTCGCCGGCGCGCGGGTGCAGCAACTCGCCCCGCCGCTGGCGCAGGAGCTCGGCCTGCCCTATGACGCGCAGGGCGTCGCCATTACCACAGTGGCGGCGGGCTCGCCGGCGGCCAATATGGGGCTCGTGGCGGGCGACGTGATCCTGGCGCTGAACGGCGTCGAGGTCACCGATGCGCAAACCTTCCGCGAGCTGGCCAGCCAGCGGGTGCGGACCTGGGAGATCGTGATGCAACGCAACGGGCAGGTGTTGAGGACCTATGTCAGCGGCTGATGGCGGCGATCTGTTCGGGGGCGGCGCGGAACCGGCCACCGATGCGCGCGAGGATGCGAGCCGGCCGCTGGCCGACCGGCTGCGCCCGCGCTCGCTGGAGGAAGTGGTGGGGCAGGCGCACCTCCTCGGCCCCGAGGGCACGCTGACGCGCATGCTCGATGCCGGCCGGCTCGGCTCGCTGATCCTGTGGGGGCCGCCGGGCACCGGCAAGACCACGGTGGCGCGGCTGCTGGCCGAGCGCGTGGGCTATGGCTTCGTGCAGATATCGGCGATCTTTTCCGGCGTCGCCGACCTCAAGAAGGTGTTCGAACAGGCGCGGCAGATGCGCTCGCGCGGACGGCGCACGCTTTTGTTCGTCGACGAGATCCACCGCTTCAACCGCGCCCAGCAGGACGGTTTTTTGCCGGTGATGGAGGACGGCACGGTGGTGCTGGTGGGGGCGACGACCGAGAACCCGTCCTTCGAGCTGAACGCGGCGCTGTTGAGCCGGGCGCAGGTGCTGCGCTTCGAGCCGCTGGGGCCGGCGGAGCTCGGCCGGCTGGTGGAGCGGGCGGAGACGATGCTGGGCCATGTGCTGCCGGTTTCGCCCGAAGCGCGGGATACGCTGATCGGGCTGGCCGACGGCGACGGGCGCGCCATGCTGGGGCTGGTGGAGGAGGTGGTGGCGGCGGCGCGGCCGGGCGAACAGCTCGGTGCCGAGGCGCTGCTGGGCGTGGTGCAGCGGCGCGCGCCGGTCTATGACAAGGCGCAGGAGGGGCACTACAACCTGATTTCGGCGCTGCACAAGACCATACGCGGCTCCGACCCCGATGCGGCGCTGTATTATTTCGCGCGCATGATCGATGCCGGCGAGGACCCGATGTTCCTGGCGCGGCGGCTGATCCGCATGGCGGTGGAGGATATCGGGCTGGCGGACCCGCAGGCGCTGGTCGGGGCGGTGGCGGCGCGCGACGCCTATCAGATGCTGGGCTCGCCCGAAGGCGAGCTGGCGCTGGCGCAAATGGTGGTCTATCTGGCGCTGGCGCCGAAATCGAACGCCGTCTATGTCGCCTTCAAGGAGGCGATGGCGCTGGCCAAGTCGGCGGGCTCGCAGATGCCGCCCATGCCCATCCTCAACGCTCCGACCAAGCTGATGAAGCAGGAGGGGTACGGCAAGGGCTATATCTACGACCACGACACGCCGGAGGGGTTTTCGGGACAGGAATATTTTCCGCCGGCGCTGGGGCGGCAGAGTTTCTACCGCCCGGTGGAGCGCGGATTCGAGCGCGAGCTGGCCAAGCGGGCGGATTATTTCGCGCGGCTTCGGGCGCAGAAGCGGGAGGAGAACCGATGACCGGCGCGTTGCTGGTGGCGGCTGGCGGGGCGCTGGGGGCCGTGGCGCGCTACGGCGCGGGGATCGGCGTGGCGCGGATTCTCGGCATCGAATTTCCCTATGGCACGCTGCTGGTCAACATTTTCGGATCGTTCC
>JAEWHZ010000320.1 GCA_023387585.1 Pseudomonadota bacterium | reverse complement strand
TGGTCCGCGCCCGTGAACAGCTCGGCGACCGCGCCGTGCTCGGCATCGACTACCACCACCGCCTGTCGGTGGCCGAAGCAGCCAGCTTTTGCCAGAAGATGCCCTCCGGCACGCTCGACTTCCTCGAGGAGCCGATTCGCGACGAGACGCCGGAAGCCTATGAATCGCTGCGCCGGCTCACGGACGTTCCCTTCGCCATCGGCGAGGAATTCGCCTCCAAATGGCAGTTCCTGCCCTACATCGAGCGCGACATCCACCAGTTCAACCGCATAGATGTGTGCAATGTCGGTGGATTGACGGAATCCATGAAGGTCGCGGGCTGGTCGGAAGCGCATTATGTCGACATGATGCCGCACAATCCCCTCGGGCCGATCTGCACCGCGGCGACCATCCATTTCTCGGCGGCGGTGGCGAATTTCGCCTGGCTCGAAACCCGCGCTTCCCCGGCAGAAAGCTATATGGGCCGCCATGATAGCGATCTGTTCACGATGAAGCCGGTACTGGACGGCGCCACCTATGCGGTGCCGACCGGTCCCGGCCTCGGCATCGAGGTGGACGAAGCGGAAATTGCCAAGCAGAGCTTCAAGTTCTGGGAGGCGCCGCACTGGAAGCGCAAGGACGGATCGGTCACCAACTGGTAGCCGGAATCGCGACATATTGGAGTTGAGAACATGGTCGACATCCCCAAAATCCCCACCATCAACCGTCCGTCCAAGGACATCATCGAGGCGCTCAAGGACATCGGCACGGCCACCGTCGCCGGCACCCTCGGCCATATGGGCTTTCGCAACCCGCACATGCTCGGCCCGCTGCCGCAGAGCCACGGCAAGTCGATCGTCGGCCCGGCGCTGACGCTGCAGTTCCTGCCCCAGCGCCCGGACCTGTTTTCGGAAGGCGAGTATGCCGACCCCGAGACCCAGCTGCACCGCCACGTCCTCTACCAGGTGGAAGCCGGTGACGTGGTCGTGGTCGATGCGCGCGGCGACATGAGCTCGGGCGTCTTCGGCGACATGATGTCGACCTATTTCCGCGGCCGCGGCGGCGCCGGCATCGTCATCGACGGCGTGATGCGCGACCGCCCCAATGTCGAAAAGCTCGACCTGGCGCTGTGGCTGCGCGGCTGGACGCCCAACTACCATGTCCAGACCACCATCTACCCCAACGCCGTCAACGTGCCGATCGCCTGCGGCGGCGTCACCGTCATCCCCGGCGACATCATCATGGCCGACGATGACGGCGTGATCGTCCTGCCCCAGTCCATGGCCGAGGCGGTGATCGACAACTCCAAGAAGCACGCCGAGTGGGAGGTCTTCTCGCGCGAGAAGCTGATGGCCGGCGAATCGCTGCAGCGCTATTATCCGCTCCAGCTCGACGCCCAGGACGAATACGACGCCTGGCGCGCCGCCCAGGGCCTGCCGCCCTCGCCCATCGTGCGCTGATCCGTCGAGCTCAGCCCACCCAGAGCCTTCGCGAAGCGCCCCTCCGGGGGCGCTTTTGCGTTGCGGCGGTGCAACAGCGCGCTTTCACACTCTCGCGAGCGATTGTTGCCGTTAAGGCTTCAAGAGTAGAACTCAGCCTTAACTGGATGCTGGAATCATCCGAAGCGTTTCCAGCAAAAGTGGCTCCCACTTTTGCTCCTCGGACCTGATCCGGGGATCGGAAACGTGACAGGACAAAGGCTTAACCTTCCGGGCGCTGCGTCGTCCGGATCGGGGTGGACATGAAAATTTCGACTTTGGGTCTTGGTTTTGGTCTCGGCCTCGTCCTCGCCGGTCTGGCATTCGGCCAGCCTTCCTTCGGCCAGTCGCCGCCCATCGAGGTCGCCAGCCTCACCTCTCAGCGCATCGTCATCGCCCCGGCCCGCACCGATCTGGCCGCCACCATCCGCGCGGGCCTTTTGACGCGCATGACGGCTGCGCGCACCGGCGCCGCCGCCGACGAGGCCCGCCAGCTCTACTATTTCTACGGCGAGCGCCATTTCGAGCCCATCTGGCTCGAGCCGACCGCCGCCGGCCAGGTGAGCTTTTCCGACAGGGCCGGCACCATCATCGAGCTGTTCCGCGCCGCCGGCCGCGAGGGCCTGCGCCCCGAGGACTATCTCACCCCCGATCTCGACCCGGCGCTGGCCGGCACCGATCCGGCGCGTCTCGCCGCCCTCGAAACCGCCTTTTCGGCGGCGGCGCTGCGCTACGCCACCCATATCCACACCGGCCGCATCCGCCCGCAGGACGTGTCGGATTTCATCGACGTTCAGCCGAAACCCATCGACGAGGCGGCGCTGTTGCTCGAGCTGGCGCGCAGCGACGATCCGGCCGCGATCTTCGCCCGGCTCGAGCCCCAGCATCCCGAATTCCACGCCCTCAAGGCGGCGCTGGCCCGCTATGACGATGCCGGAGCCGCCCGCCCCGCGCCGATCGCCGGCGGCGCGCTGATCCGCCCCGGCAGTTCCGATCCGCGCCTGCCCGCTATCCGCGAGCGCCTCGCCCTCGTCGCCGCGCTGGACCCCACCGTCTACGACACCATGACCCTCGAGGCGGTCAAGCAGTTCCAGCGCGATGCCGGGCTCGACCCCGACGGCGTCATCGGCCCCGCGACCATAACCGCGCTCAATGGCGGCCTGCCCACCAGCCGCGCCGACATCCTTGCCAATATGGAGCGCTGGCGCTGGATGCCGACGGATCTCGGCAGCTTCAACGTCGTCGTCAACATCCCCGAATACCGCCTGTTCATCAACGATGGCGGCCGGCAGGCCTACACCACCCGCGTCGTCGTCGGCACCGCGCGCAACCAGACGCCGGTATTCTCCGACAATATCCGCCACATCGTCGTCAATCCCTATTGGAACGTGCCCAACTCGATCATCCGCGGCGAGATCGCCCCGGCCGTGATGCGCAATCCGGACTATCTGGGCCGCCAGAATATGGAACTGCTCTATGGCGGCTCGGTGGTCAGCGCCGCCTCGGTCAACTGGGGCGCCGTCGCCGCCGCCTCCAGCTTCCCCTTCCGCGTGCGCCAGCGCCCGGGGCCGGGCAATGCGCTGGGCCAGATCAAGTTCCTGTTCCCCAACAAGCACGACGTCTATCTGCACGACACCCCGTCCCGGGGCCTGTTCTCGCGCGATGCGCGCGCCTTCAGCCATGGCTGCGTGCGCGTCGAGAACCCCATGGAGTTCGCCGAGGCGCTGACCGCCCACGAATCCAACATCAGCCGCGCCTCGCTCGAAGGCCTGTTCGGCCCCTCCGAGCGCTGGGTCAACCCCGAGCGCCAGATCCCCGTGCACCTCACCTATTTCACCGTGCGCGTCGACGAGGCCGGCAATCTGCAATCCTTCGGCGACCTCTATGGCCACAACGAAAGGCTCATCGCGCTGATGGGCCTCTGAAAGCCGGGCCGCGGTAGGGTTTCGTTAAAAATTTCGCCTTGGTTCGGCCGGGTTTTCACCTAAACTGTCCGTGTCGAGGGAAACGCTCAGGGCCATCGACGCTTTCTTAGCGTTAACGGGTTTTGAGCAGGTTTGCGCCAGACTGTCGCCGATCCGTGTTCGGATCGCCGACCGAAGCGTAACGGGGACCGGGATTTTGAAGCCTGTCGAACTCGCGCGGCTGCTTATCGCCGCCTGCCTGATCATCACGTCCCTGCTGCCCCAGGCCGTTCCCGTGGCCGCCTCCAGCGAACGCTCGCTCTATCTCTATTACACCCACACCCGCGAGACCGCGCGCATCACCTTCAAGCGCAACGGCCAGTACGTCCAGTCCGGCATCGCCGAGCTCAACCGGTTCCTGCGCGACTGGCGCCGCAACGAGCCGGCCAATATGGACCCGGCCCTGTTCGACCTGATGTGGGAGGTCTATCGCGACGTCGGCGGCAGCCAGCCGATCCACGTCGTCTCCGCCTATCGCTCCCCGGCGACCAACGCCATGCTGCGCGCCAGCTCCTCCGGCGTCGCCGAGAATTCGCAGCACATGCGCGGCAAGGCCATCGACTTCTTCATTCCCGGCGTGCCGCTCAACCGCCTGCGCGCCGCCGCCATGCGCATCCAGGTCGGCGGCGTCGGCTATTATCCGAGCTCCGGCTCGCCCTTCGTCCATCTCGACACCGGCTCGGTGCGCGCCTGGCCGCGCATGACCCGCGCCCAGCTCCAGGAAATCTTCCCCGACGGACGCACGTTGCACGTGCCCAGCGACGGCCGCCCGCTATCCCAGCAGGGCTATCAGCTCGCCCAGGCCGAATGGAACCGCTGCCGCCGCGTGCCCTGCGGCGGCGCCGACACCGGCACGCGGGTCGCGGGCTCCGGCGGCAATCTGATGGACATGCTGTTCGGCAACAATAACCGCACCGCCTCGCAGCCTGCCGCAGCAGCCCCGGCACCCGCAGCCGCCGCTCCTGCGCCGACCACCCAGCTTGCCGCCGCCCGCACCGCCCCGGTGCCCGCCCCGCGCCCGGCCAATCTCGGCGCCACCACCAGCATCGCCGACGTCGCCACCGAGCAGATGCCGTTCTCGACCAGCGGCAGCGCGCCGCTGGCGCCCGAGGAGATGGTCACCGCCGTCGCCTCCATCGCCCCCGTCCCGGCCATGCGCCCGTCCGGCCTCGGCAGCGCAGGCGAAGATGACCAGACCGCCATGCAGGCCATCGCCGCGCTCGATCCGCCCCCCGTGCCGGCGCCGCGCATCCACATGACCAATCCGCCCGCCGAGCTCACCGCCTATGCCAACCTGCCCCAGGATGCCGAGGCCCAGCGCGCGCTCGAGATGATCATCGCCCGCGAGGCGCCCGCCGTCGCCAGCGCCCCACCCGGCCTGATCTCGACCCCCGCCCTCGCCGGCCTCGCGCCGATCTCCACCGGCTCCATCCGGCCCGTGCCCGGCATGCCGGCGGAGAGCTCGACGCTCGACGACACCTTCGCCGCGCTCGACGGCCGCCCCGGCCCCACCCCGGTGGCCCAGGCGCTGGCCGGGTTCGTCGCCGCCCATATGCAGCCGCGCGATGTCGAGCTGGTCGCGCCCGATCTCGACCATGTCGCCCAGACCCTGGTGCGGCCGGTGCGCTTCGAAACGGCCCATTTCGCCGCCATCTTCGAGCATGACCTGGCCGATCTCGATCCGGCGCTGGAAATGGGCGCCGGCACCGAGCGCATGGGCGTGGGCCATTTCCCGCCCGAGCCGCAGGCCGACCGCTTCGCCCCGTTCACCGTCGCCTCGCGCTGAGCCGAATCCGGCGAAACGGCGGCTCCGGATGTTATCGGACTCGCCCTGAGCCGGCAGATGCTCCAGATTCTCCAATGCGTTGCCGCATCGCAGCAGTCGCGGCCCGGCGCGGTTGCAATGCCGGGCCCCGCTCCTTAGAATCGGCACGATGGCCCCGGAAGAGGTCGCCGGAGGGACACGATCTTGGCCGACAAGCCCGAAACGCCTTTGCTCGACACCGTCGCCTCGCCCGCCGATCTGCGCGCCATGCCGCGCGAGGATTTGCGCCAGCTCGCCGACGAATTGCGCACCGAGATGATCGACGCCGTCTCGGTCACCGGCGGCCATCTCGGCGCCGGGCTGGGCGTCGTCGAATTGACCGTCGCCATCCATGCCGTCTTCGACACCCCGCATGACCGGCTGATCTGGGATGTCGGCCATCAGGCCTATCCGCACAAGATCCTCACCGGCCGGCGCGACCGCATCCGCACCCTGCGCCAGAAAAGCGGCCTGTCCGGCTTCACCCGCCGCGCCGAGAGCGAATACGACCCGTTCGGGGCCGGCCATTCCTCGACCTCGATCTCCGCCGGCCTCGGCATGGCGGTGGCGAGCGATCTCCAGAACCGCCCGCGCAACGTCGTCGCCGTCATCGGCGACGGCGCCATGTCGGCCGGCATGG
>JAEWHZ010000267.1 GCA_023387585.1 Pseudomonadota bacterium | reverse complement strand
ATGATGAACGGGTGGCTATCTCCGCGGCGCCCATGATACGCCCTCGACAGCATGGTCAAACTATATGGTTCGGCTCGACTTTCCAAGCACAAAATGCCGCCGATCACGCGTCCGCGGCATCGCGGTGCCCCCGAACCACGCGATCATGCCCCGCCAGATCGCGCAAAACCTCGATGCGCATGAAGCCGGCACGGGCAAACAGAGCGGACACGTCCTCGCCCTGACCGGCTCCGATCTCGACGGCGAGAAGCCCGCCGGGCGAAAGATGCGCCGGCCCTTCGCCGACGATCACACGGTAGGGATCGAGCCCGTCCGGTCCGCCGTCGAGCGCCATCATAGGATCGTGCTCGCGTACCTCGGTTTCAAGGCCGGCGATGTCATCATGGGCGATATAGGGCGGATTCGACACGATGACGTCGAACATTTCGTCGGGCTCGAGCGCCGCGAACCAGGCGCCTTGCCGCAGCGCCAGCCGCGCCCCGACCCCAATCCGCGCGGCATTGTCCCGCGCCACGGCCAGCGCCGCCCCGGACAGGTCGGTGGCGACCGCCTTCGCATCGCTTGCATTGGCGAGCACGGAAATGGCGATGCAGCCGGTGCCGGTCCCCAGATCGAGCAGGCGCGCCGCATCCCGCGCGCGCACCGCTGCGAGCGCCAGATCGACCAGCAGCTCGGTCTCCGGCCGGGGCACCAGCGTTTCCGCGCCGAGGGCGAAATCGAGCCCGTAAAACCCCTTGCGCCCGACAATGCGGGCCACCGGCTCGCCCTTGAGCCGGCGCTCCAGCGCCGAGGCGAAACGGGCCGCGGCATCCTCCGATACCGGTTCGCGCTCGCGCAGGGTGAGATCGAGCCGGGACAGCTCGAGCGCCTGTTCGGCCAAGAGCTGCGCATCGAGCCCGGGCGTGTCGAAACCGGCTTCGGCCAGCCGGTCGCGGCCGGCGCGCCACATCTGGCCGATGCGGATCAGGCCCCGCTCTCCATGGCAGCGAGCTGGGCGGCCTGCTGCTCGGTGACCAGCGCATCGATGATCTCGTCCAGCGCCTCGCCGGCCATCACCCTGTCGAGCTTGTAAAGGGTCAGGTTGATGCGGTGATCGGTGACGCGCCCTTGCGGGAAGTTGTAGGTGCGGATGCGCTCGGAGCGGTCACCCGAGCCCACCTGCCCCTTGCGCTCCTCGGCACGCGCCGAATCGCGCGCCTCGCGCTGCATGTCGTAGAGCCGGGCGCGCAGCACCTGCAACGCCGTGGCGCGGTTCTGGTGCTGGCTCTTGAGCGCCGAGGTGACGACGATGCCGCTGGGGACATGGGTGACGCGCACCGCCGAATCGGTGGTGTTGACGTGCTGCCCGCCGGCGCCGGAGGCGCGCATGGTGTCGATGCGGATGTCCTCGGGCCTGATCTCGATGTCTATCTCCTCGACCTCGGGCAGCACGGCAACCGTCGCCGCCGAGGTGTGGATGCGCCCCGACCCCTCGGTTTCCGGCACGCGCTGCACGCGGTGCACGCCGGATTCGTATTTCAGCCGCGCATAGACGCCGCTGCCCGAGACATTGGCGATGACTTCCTTGAAGCCCCCCGCATCGCCGGCGCTCTCCTCCATCACCGTGACCTTCCAGCCATGGGCGGCGGCGTAGCGCTCATACATGCGGAACAGATCGCCCGCGAACAGCGCCGCCTCGTCGCCGCCGGTGCCGCCGCGGATTTCGAGGATGATCGAACGCTCGTCGGCGGAATCCTTGGGCAACAGCGCGATGCGGATGGCGTGTTCGAGCGCGGGCAGGCGCTCCTCCAGCGCCTCGATCTCGGCGCGGGCCATCTCGGCGAGGTCGGCATCGCCCGCATCGAGCAGCGCCTCGGCCTCGGCGCGGTCGCGCACCGCCTTGTTGTAGGCGGCTATCTCCGCGACGATGGGCGCCAGCTCGGCATGCTCCTTGCTCAGCCGCACGAACTCCTCGGCCCCGCCCCCGCCCGACAGCGCCGCCTCGATATAGGCGAAGCGGGTTTCGAGAGCGTCGAGCTTGTCTTGCGGCAGTTGCATCGATTTTCCTGGCTTGGGAGCGCTGCCCCCTTGGATCATTTCACCGTTTTTCTGAAACGACGAAATGATCCAAATCTTTGTCTGGTCGCGTTTCCGAACCGCAAAAGTGGCAACCACTTTTGCTGGAAACGCTCTAACTTCACCAGACCTTATGCGTCAAACCGGCAGGTTCTGCTTTTCGGCCAGCTCGACCAGCAGGTCGCGGATCGGGATACCGCCATGCCCTTCCGCCAGCGCCTCGGCGATCGCCTTGCGCAGCGGGCCGAGCTCGAGATTGAGGATCATCTCCTTGATCGGCCCCACCGAGGCCGAGCCCATGGACAGCCGCGTCATGCCGATGGCCATCAGCGCCAGCGCCTCGACCGGCTTGCCGGCGAGCTCGCCGCACATGGTGACCGGAACGCCGTGGCGCTCGGCGGCCTCGACCACCAGCCTGATGGCGCGCAGGCGCGGCAGTCCGATGGGATCATAGGCCCCGGCGACGCGCGGATTGGCGCGGTCGGCGGCGGTGAGGAACTGCACCAGATCGTTGGAGCCGATGGAGATGAAATCGCATTCGGGCAGCAGCCGGTCGAGCTCGAACAGCAGCGAGGGCACCTCGACCATGGCGCCGAGCTCGATGCGGTCGGACACCTGCTCGCCCTGGTGCCGCAGCCGCTCGATCTCGCGGCGCACCACGGTGCGGGTCTGCACGAACTCGAAGGTCTCGGTGACCATGGGCACGAGGATCCTGAGCGGGCGCCCCTTCGCCGCCTGCAACAGGGCGCGAAGCTGGGTGCGCAGCAGGCCCGGCCGGTCGAGCCCGAGCCGGATCGAGCGATAGCCCATGGCCGGGTTCTCCTCGACCTGGCTGCGCAGATAGGGCACCACCTTGTCGCCGCCGATATCGAGCAGCCGGAAGACGATGGGCCGGTCGCCGACCAGCCGCATGGCCTCGGAATAGAGCTCGACCTGCTCGGCCAGCCGCGGCAGGCGCGAGGCGATCATGAACTGCAATTCGGTGCGGAACAGCCCGACGCCCTCCGCGCCCGTGTCGTCGAGCATGTGCAGGTCGGCGACCAGCCCGGAATTGTGCAACAGCGTGATGGCGGTGCCGTCGCGCGTCACGGTCGGCAGGTGCCGCAGGGCGGCGTAGTGGGCGCGCCTTCGGGCGCTGACGCGCACCTTGTCGATATAGGTCTGCTCGACATCCGGGGTCGGGCGCAGATGGACGATCCCGGCCGGGCCGTCGAGGATGATGTCGTCGCCGATCTCCGAGACCGCGACCACCTGGTCGGCCTGCCCCACCGCGACCAGCCCCAGCGAGCGCGCGACGATGGCGACATGCGAGGTGATGCCGCCTTCCTCGAGCACGACGCCGCGCAGCTTGGAGCGGTCATATTCGAGCAGTTCCGCCGGCCCCATATTGCGCGCGACCAGGATGGCGTTGTCGGGCAGGTTGCGCCCGATATTCTGGTGCTCGCCGGTGAGGATGCGCAGCAGCCGGTTGGCGAGGTCGTCGAGATCGTGCAGGCGCTCGCGGATATAGGGATCGGGCTGGCGGGCCATGCGGGCGCGGGTGTCATTCTGCACCCGCTCGACGGCGGCCTCGGCGGTCAGCCCGTTCTCGATCGATTCGACGATGCGCTGCACCCAGCCGCGGTCATTGGCGAACATGCGGTAGGTTTCGAGGATCTCGCGATGGTCGGTCGAGGGCTGCATGTCGCCGCTGTCGAGCATGGCGTCGATCGAGACGCGCATGCGCTCCAGCGCCTTGTCGAGCCGGCTCTTTTCGAGCTCGGTGTCCTCGGCGACGAAATTGTTCACGACGACGCGCGGGTCGTGCAGCACCACGGTGCCGAGCGCGATGCCGTCGGTGAAGCTGACGCCGCGGAACATGCGCGGACGCCGCAGGTCGATGTCGGAGCCGGGCTTGATCAGCGCGTCGAAATCGGAGGTAGCGATCATCTCGGCGAGCAGGGTCGCCGTGGTCAGCATCGCCTCGGTCTCGTCCTCGCCGTAATGGCGCCGCTCGGCATTCTGCACCACCAGGACGCCCAGCGTCTGCCCGGCGCGCAGCACCGGCACGCCGAGAAAGGCGTTGTAGCGGTCCTCCCCGGTCTCGGGGCGGTAGGCGAAGGCGGGATGGCTGGGCGCGTCGTCGAGGCTGAGCGGCTCGGCCTCGGCGGCGATCACCCCGACCAGGCCCTCGCCGAGCCGCAGCGTCGTCATATGCACGGATTCGGCCTTCAGGCCCTTGGTGGCGAACAGCTCCAGCGCGCCGTCGTCGCGCAGCACGTAGAACGAGCACACATCGGCGCGCATGTTGTCGGCGATCAGGCCGACGATCTTGTCGAGCCGCGCCTGCGCGGCCAGCGGCTCCGCCATGGTCTCGCGCAACTGCCTGAGCAGAACCCGCGGCCCGCCCGGTATGGTGGCCATCCTCGAACCCGGCGGCCCAGGGCCGCCCCCCAATGCCTGGCGCGGCCGCGAAGTGTTCAGGCGCTCAGGACGATTTCGTATCGAGACCGTAATACGTATGCAGCGCGCGCACCGCAAGCTCGGCATATTCGTCGTCGATCAGCACCGAGGTCCTGATTTCCGAGGTGGTGATGAGCTGGATGTTGATGCTCTTGTCGGCCAGCGCCTTGAACATCGAGGACGCGACGCCCGCATGGCTGCGCATGCCGACCCCGACCACCGAGATCTTGGCGCCGCCCTTCGAGCCGGACAGCTTGGCATATTCGACCGCCGGCCGCGCCGCCTCGATGGTGCCGACCGCCTTGTCGTATTCGGCATCGGGCACGGTGAAGGTGATGTCGGTCGTGGCCCCGTCCTCGGAGATGTTCTGCACGATCATGTCGACCACGATCGCCTTGTCGGCCAGCGCCCCGAACACCGCGGCGGCGACGCCGGGCTTGTCCTTCACGCCGCGCAGCGTGATCTTGGCCTCTCCGCGCGCCAGCGTGATGCCGGAAACGATCTGCTTTTCCATGATCTCATCCTCGTCGCAAACCAGCGTGCCGGGCACGCCCGGCTTTCCGTCCGGCCCGATCTGCTCGGCATCGGGGTCGTCGAATGTGGAGCGCACCGAAAGCCGGACCTTTTGCGCCATGGCCAGCTCGACCGAGCGGATCATCAGCACCTTGGCGCCGAGCGAGGCCATTTCCAGCATCTCCTCGAAGGAGACCTTGGTCAGGCGCCGGGCGCGCGGCACGATGCGCGGATCGGTGGTGTAGACGCCGTCGACATCGGTGTAGATGTCGCACCGGTCGGCCTTGATGGAAGCCGCGACCGCGACCGCGCTGGTATC
This sequence comes from Pseudomonadota bacterium, assembly GCA_023387585.1. Classification (GTDB taxonomy): domain Bacteria; phylum Pseudomonadota; class Alphaproteobacteria; order Rhizobiales; family Devosiaceae; genus Devosia. The sequence goes on along the minus strand of JAEWHZ010000267.1, from coordinate 4,224 downwards.
CGAGCCGCCGCGCCCCAGCGTCGTCACCCGCCCGGCCGGCGAAATGCCCTGGAAACCGGTGATCACCGGCACCCAGCCCGCTTCGAGGCGGGCGTTCAGCTCGGTGGGATCGATTTCGACGATGCGCGCCGCGCCATGGGCGTCATCGGTGCGGATCGGCACCTGCCAGCCGCTGAACGAGCGGCTCTGGACGCCCATCTCGGCCAAGACGATCGCCATCAGCCCGGCGGTCACCTGCTCGCCCGAGGCGACGACGGCGTCGTATTCGCGCGCATCGTGCAGCCGCGAGGCCTCGTTGACCCAGCCGACGAGCTCATTGGTCTTGCCGGCCATGGCCGAGACCACGACCACGACCTGGTTGCCGGCCTCGACCTCGCGCTTGACGTGGCGCGCCGCCTGGCGGATGCGCTCGACACTGGCGACAGAAGAGCCACCGAACTTGACGACGATACGGGCCATTGTTCTGGATTATCCCGGCAGGCTGCCCCCGCCGCCACGCGACTTGAGGCTTGTTTTCCGAGGCCGCGACATGCCACGAACCGGGAATGCGATCAATAGCGCGCGAATGCATGGGTCGTGGCGCGATCCTATGACCCAGTTGTCACGTTGAACGAACAGTGCAGATTCGCAAGCATCGCGGAGGAGCCGATCCGATGTCCACCACCACCGTCAACGACGCCGAGATCGCGAAATTCGCCGCCATGGCGGAGGAGTGGTGGGACCCGAACGGCAAGTTCCGGCCCATCCACAAGTTCCAGCCGGTGCGACTGAGCTATATCCGCGAGAAAATGCTGGCGCATTTCGGGCGCGACGGCGCGGTACGGCGGCCGTTCGAGGGGCTCAGCGTACTCGATGTCGGCTGCGGCGGCGGGCTGCTGAGCGAGCCGCTGACCCGGCTCGGTGCGACGGTGACCGGCATCGACGCTTCCGAGCGCAATATCCGCATCGCCACCCTTCATGCCGAGCAGTCGGGGCTCGAGATCGACTATCGCGCCACGACCAGCGAGGCGCTGGCCGAAGCCGGCGAGCGCTTCGACGTGGTGCTGAACATGGAGGTGGTCGAGCATGTCGACAACGTGCCGCTCTACATGAAGAGTTGCGCCGATTGCGTCGCGCCGGGCGGGCTGATGTTCACCGCCACGCTGAACCGCACCGCGCGCGCCTTCGCCCTTGCCATCGTCGGCGCCGAATACGTGCTCAACTGGCTGCCGCGCGGCACGCATGAGTGGAACAGATTCCTGACCCCCGAGGAGATCAAGGCGCTGCTGCAGCGCAACGGGCTCGGCGTGCTCGACGAGCAGGGCGTGGTGTTCTCGCCGTTCTCGGATTCGTGGAAGCTGTCGCGCGACATGGCGGTCAACTACATGGTCCTCGCCGCCCGTCCGCGCATCTGAGCATCCGGGCGCCAAAAGACCGCCCCAATCGCACGGGCACTATCCGGCATCGTTCAGGGAGCCGGACAGATGATGCGCATAGCCCTTCTCGCCGCCACGACGCTCGGCCTCGCGGCCACCGCCCTACCCGCCCTTGCCCAGGCCGATTTCGGCATCGATGCCGAACAGGCGATCTATGACAGCATCGAGACGCTGCATGGCGACGCCGACGGCTTCGACCGGATCTTCGCCGACATCCAGGATGCGCTGGGCGCCGAGGACATCGCCGCCCTCGCCGTGCTGGCCGAATACCCGCTGGCCATCGCGGCCAATGGCGAGGTCTACGACATCATCGATACCGAGGATTTCGTGACCTATTTCGACACCATCGTGCTCCCCGGCACCTATGAGGCGATCCTGGCGCAGGATTATGCCGACCTGATCGTCACCGGCGACGGCGTCGGCTTCGCCGACGGCGCGCTGTGGGTCACCAATATCTGCACCGACGACAACTGCGCCGAGACCTATTGGGCGATCATCGCCATCAACAATTAGGCGCGCCCTGCCCCATGTGAATGTCATCCCGGCGACCGCCGGGCCCTATTTCCGGATAGCTCAGCCGCGCCGATGGCGCTTCAGCAGCGCCCCTCGTGATGGGCCCGACCTTCCCCGGGATGAGGCTCCGGCGTCCTACCCATCCCGATATTCGTGCCGCCCGCCGCGATAGTCGGTGACCACATAGGCGCCCTCGCCCTCGGCCGCGATCTCGGCGGTGCCGATATCAGCCTTGCCGTAGCCGCCGGGAATGTCGAGCACATAGGTCGGCTGGCACAGACCCGACAGGCGACCACGCAGCGCGGCGACCAGCTTTTGCCCCTCAGCGATCGGCAGGCGGAAATGGCGCGTGCCCGGCGCGAGGTCGGGATGGTGCAGGTAATAGGGCATCACGCCCAGTTCGACGAAGCCGCGCATCAGCGCGGTGAGCACCTCGACATCGTCGTTGACGCCGCGCAGCAGCACGCTCTGGCTGACGAGGTTGACGCCGCCGGCCTGGAGCCGGGCGATCGCGGCGCGGGCTTCGGGGGTGAACTCGTCCGGGTGGTTGGCGTGCACCGCCACATAGACCGCCTTGCCGTTCCCCCCGAGCGAAGCGACCAGATCGGCGTCGATGCGGGCGGGGTCGACCACCGGCACCCGGCTATGCACCCGCACCACCTTCACATGCGGAATTCGCCCGAGCCGCGCCATCAGCACCGAAAGCCGGCGCGCCGACAGCACCAGCGGATCGCCGCCGGTCAGGATGACCTCCCAGATCTCATCATGCGCTGCGACATAGGCGAGCGCGGCATCGAGGTCGGCGCCGGCCAGCAGCCCTTCGCTGCCCGGCCCCACCATCTCGCGCCGGAAACAGAACCGGCAATAGACCGGGCACACGCTGACCGCCTTGAGCAGCACGCGGTCGGGATAGCGATGGACGATGCCTTTGACCGGGCTGTGCGCGCCGTCGCCGATCGGGTCGTTCAATTCGTGCGGCTCGGTCGCCAGCTCTTCACCGCCGGGCACGAACTGGCGCCGCAGGGCGGCGCTGTGCGGCAGTTTTTCGGCGAGATAGGGCGTGATCGCCACCGCATAGCGTTCGGCGACCCGCGCGGCCTCTGCGCGCCTTTCCGGTTCGAGCAGGCCGGAAGCGACCAGGCCGTCGGCGCTGGTGATCGCCTCGCTCATTCCTCGCCCCCGGCCACGGGCACCCAGATGACGTCCGTGATGCGCGGCGCACCGAGCGCCAGCATCACCAGCCGGTCGAAGCCGAGCGCCACGCCGCTTGTCGGGCGCATCTGCGGCAGTGCGGCCAGCAGGTCTTCGTCGATCGGATAGCGCTCGCCATAGATGCGCGCCTTGGCCCGCATCTCGCCCTCGAAACGGCGGCGCTGCTCGTCGGCATCGATCAATTCGCCGAACCCGTTGGCGAGTTCGACCCCAGCGGCATAGAGCTCGAAGCGCTCGGCGAGCCGCTTGTCGTCCGAACGCCGCCGCGCCAGTGCCGCCTCGGCGGCCGGATAGGCGTCGAGCACCGTCAGCCTGCCATTGCCGAGCTGCGGCTCGACCTTTTCCGTCAGGATGCGCGAGAAGAAATACGACCAGTCGCGCTCGTCCGGCACGGCGAGGCCGGCGCGCCGCATTTCCTCCGCCAGCGCCTCGGCGTCGGTTTCGCCCGCTTCATCCATGGTGGCGAACAGATCGACGCCGGCATGGGCGGAAAACGCCTCGACCACGCCGATCCGCTCAGGTTGCCAAAAAACATCGCAATCGCGGCCGCGCCAGTTCCAGACGCTGCGCCCGGCCTCCTCTGCGGCAATGCGCGTGATGGCGATGCAATCCTCGATCACCGCATCATAGGGTTCGCCGGCGCGATACCATTCGAGCATGGTGAATTCGGGGTGGTGCAGCGCGCCGCGCTCGCGATTGCGCCACACATGGCCGAGCGAGACGATGCGGTCCTCGCCCGCCGCCAGCAGCTTCTTCATCGAGAATTCGGGCGAGGTGTGGAGGTACATCGCCTGGCCCGTGCCGTCATTGCCGATCATTTCGGTGCGGAACGCATGCAGATGCGTCTCGTTGCCGGGCGAGCGCTGCAACCCCGGCGGATCGACGAAGACGAAGCCGCGCTCGAGGAAATAGCTGCGCACCCGCGCCTCGATCCGGTTACGCGCCAGCAGCAGCGGGCGCCGGTCGGCGTGGCGATGGGCCGACCACCATGGCGAAGCGGACAGGGACAGGATCGACCCCTTTCGTGCTCGGGACTGGCGATTTGCGGCAAAGTGCGCTATCGGGCGCACCCGAACAGACGCCA
>JAEWHZ010000249.1 GCA_023387585.1 Pseudomonadota bacterium | reverse complement strand
GCACGGTGCGGTAGATCTCGCTGATGGTGCGGCCGAGCCGTTCGGCCAGCGCCGCCATGGTCAGCCCGCTGGCTTCCGTCGACAGCAGCTCGAGGATGTCGAGGGCCTTGTCGACCGCCGGCACGCGGTATCGGGTCTGCCGCCCGGCGGGTTCCTCTGCCTCCGGCAGGTCCATCTCAGAGGCTCGCGCCATCTTTCGTCTCCACCATCATTACCCCGGCCGCGTCGCGCCCGGCCGCAGCGTTGCCACAATGCCGCGTTCCAGCCTTATCAGCATTCAGCCGCCGCTTTCCATAGCGGTGCTCGCTGCATGTTCTTTTCTTACACGAAAGTTAGTTGTACCAGTGCAGGAAATTGCGGTGGAGGTTTCCGATGGCCGGCTTTGCGTTTTTGAAACTCGTCGAGGCCCTGGCCGCGCTTTTCGAGGCGGCGGGCCTGCCGGAAGCCGATGCGCGACTATGCGGCGACTGGCTGGTCGATGCGGAGGCCTCAGGGGTGTCGTCGCACGGGGTGGCGCGGGTCTCGATGTATCTCGATGCGTTGCGGCGCGGGAAGATCGCGGCGCGGCCGTCGATCGCGATCGAGCGTCCGCGCTCCGGCGTCGTGCTGGTCGATGGCGGCAACGGCATGGGGCCGGTCGTCGGGGCCGCGGCCATCGATCAGGCCATGAAGGCGGCGGCCGAGACCGGGATCGCCATGGCCGTGGTGCGCCGCAGTAACCATTATGGCGCTGCGGCCTATCTGCTGCGCCGCGCGACCCGGGCCGGCTATGCCGCCTTCACCTGCTCCAACGGCTCGCCGGTGATGGCGGTGCATGGTGGGGCCGATGCGGTGATCAGCACCAACCCGCTGGCCGCGGCGTTTCCGGCGCGTGAGGCGCGGGATTCCCTCGGCTTCGACATGGCGACGAGCGTTGCCGCCTTCGGCAAGATCCGGCAAGCCCAGCGCGAGGGAAAGCCTATCCCCGACGACTGGGCGGTGGCGCCGGACGGGGCGACGACCACCGATCCCGCCGAAGCGATGCGGGGCGCGCTGCTGCCGGTGGGCGGTGCCAAGGGGTCGGCGCTGGCGCTGATGGTCGAGATGCTGGCGGGCGTGCTCTCCGGCGCCGGTATCGGGCGACTTGTCGGCAATCCCAACGATCCCTCGCCGGAACCGAACGATGTCGGGCACGCCTTCATGGTGATGGATATTTCCGCGTTCATGCCGCGCGCCGACTATGAGCGGCGGGCGGCAATGCTGGGCGAGATGGTGAGGGGATCGCGTCCCGCCGGCGGGTTCGATGCCGTCCGCCTGCCGGGACCCGGCAGCGCCGATCGTCGCGAACGGGCGCTGGCGGATGGCGTCGTGCTGCCGCCGGCCGCATGGGAGGCGCTCGAAAACGAGTGCCGAAAGCTTGGTTTGCCCTTGCCCCAAACTCTCCCATGTGAAAATCTCATAGGAAAGTAATTTTCTTATAAGAATGGAGCGAAGGATGAAGGTGGCACTTGTCGCCGGCGTCGCCCTGACGGCGCTGATCGCAACGAACGGGCTGGCGCAGGAACGCACTCTCAATATCCTCTCGCATGCGGTGCATCAGCGCGTGGCGCATGGCGACGGCGATGCGGCCCTGGGCGGCGACATCGCCGGGGAGTGGGCGGAACGCAACAATGTGACGCTCAACTGGATCACGCTGAACGTCGACCCGATCCATGAGCGGCTGCTGCGCGAACTGGCGCTCAACGAAACCTCGATCGACCTCGCCTTCGTCGTCAACTCGCGCTTCACGCCGCTCCTGCTCGACGGGCTCGAGCCGCTGGGCGCGCTGGCGGGCGGCGAGCCGGTGGAGGATGTCGACGGCATCGCGGAAGGCCTGCTGCGGCCGGTCACGATCGACGGCGACCTCGTCGCCATTCCCTATCGCCACACCACCAACGCGCTGATCTACAATGCCGCGATCCTCGCCGAGCACGGCTTCGACGGCCCGCCCGGATCGGTGGGCGAGCTGGTCGAGATGGCGCGTGCGCTAACCTTCACGCGCGACGATGGCACGCGGGTGCACGGGCTGACATTTTTGGGGACCGCTTCGGCGACGCCGCTGAATTTCATCGGCGGGTTCGGCGCCACCTATATCGCCGACGATCTCACCGTTCAGGCCGACACGCCGGCAATGGTCGAGGCGTTCACAATGCTCGCAGAGCTGTTCAGGGAAGGCGTGCTGCCGCCCAATATCACCACCACCAATCTTGACGATTTGATCTCGATGGTCGCGAACGGGCAGGCGGCGATGGCGATAAACCCCTTCGCCCGCTACGAAACGCTGAACGATCCCACGGTTTCCGCCTATGCTGGCCAGATCGAGGTCGCCCCGTTCCCGGCCGTTGAGCCCGGCAGCACCTTCGCCAATACCGAGTTCTGGTCGATGGCGATTCCGCAGAACTCGGCCAACAAGGAGCTGGCGCTCAGCCTGATTCAGGAGCTGGCAAGGCCCGAAAACACCATCCGCGCCGCGCTCAACGGCAACGGCTCCGTGCGCCAGGCCGACTATGCCGATGCGCGCGTCGCCGAATACTTGCCCTATGCGGCGGCCGAGGCGGCGGCGCTCGGCATGCTCGAGGTGACCATTCCCGCCTTCGACAGGACGGCGCAGGCCGCGACGCTTTTCATCGAGGAGATGCAGGCGGCGATGCTCGGCATCAAGTCGCCGGAACAGGCGGCGGCCGATCTGCACGTCCGGGCCGAAGAGCTGCTGGCCGCGGACTGACCCGCAGCGCCGATATCCAGATTGCCAGGGAGAGAGATGGTGTCCGCCTCAACCAATCGCGCGTTCCGGTCCGATCCGGAACTGTCCAAGTTCGACCCGCTGCCGCGGATCATCGCCTTCGACCAGTTCTCGAAGGGGTTCCGCGGCTATACGGCGCTGGTCGGCAATTACGAGCACACGCTCGACAACGTGCTTCCCGGCTTTCGCGACATGAGCCAGCCCATGCTCAGCAATGGAACGCATTGGGACACGGGCTCGCATGGCGCCCATGACGGGACCTATGCGCTCAAGATCGCGACGCGCCCGCGCCCGCGCTCGGTGAACATGGCGCTCAAGCGCTTCACCTTCCGCAAGGCCTGCCCGATCCAGATCGAGGCCTATTTCGTGCTCAAGCCGGAGGCGACCGACCTCACGCTGTCGGCGCGCGATGCCGGCGCGTTCGGGCTGGCGCTCGACCTGCAGGACAGCGAGCACAGGGTGATGCCGCATGTGCGCTATCTCAACGCGCTGAACGGCGAACGGGTCGAGAAGTGGCAGTTCAAGCGCAAGGTCGAGGACGCGAGGGATGTCGGCGGCGACGCCTCGCTGGGCGAGACCCGCTCGCACCACCATTTCGGCCCCGACGGGTGGGAGGACATTCCCGGCGGCGAGCAGCAGCTGTGCTACAACGAGGTGCCGACCAAATATAACTGGCACTATTTCCGCATGGGGTTCGACCTGCGGTCGATGAGCTTCACGGCGCTGCAATGCAACAACCGCGTGTTCGACGTGTCGACGCTGGAGCCGATGCTCATGCCGGCCTGGCCCAATCTCGACTGCCTGTTCAACGTGTGCTGGACGGTGGAGGCGGACAGCCACAAGCGCTCCTTCGTCTATCTCGATTCCGTCCTCGTTTCCGGAGACTGGGAAGATGCGTGAAGCGATCACGGCCGTCGTCGCGCGCGGCGACACCTGGAGCGGGATCGCGGCCAGCGAGCCCTATGACGTGGCCTGGGCCAGCGAGGCGGTGATCTTCCTGCGCTCGCTCGGCGCCACCGGCAATCCCGAAGAGGCGCGGGCCTGGGTGCAGATCTCGCCGGACGGGCTGCGCTGGGTCGACGAGGGCAGCATGCTGGCGATCCCCGACGTCGACGGGATATCCTCGGTGCGCATCCGCAATTTCGGCACCTATCTGCGCATCCGGACCGTGCTGCCCGAAGGCACGAGCTTCAAGGCGCTCGTCACCATCTCGCTCAAGGAATAGGCCATGACCGTACAAAAGATCGGTTTCATCGGGCTCGGCGCCATGGGGCGCGGGCTGGCGGGCAATCTGATCCGCAAGGGGTTCGACGTCACGGTCTGGGACATCGCCCCGGCGGCGGTCGATGCCATGGTGGCGCAGGGCGCCAGGAGGACCGAGAGCATCGCGGCGCTGGCGGGCGCGGTTGACATCGTGTGCACCATGGTGCCCGACGCGCCGGACGTGAAGCGCGTCGCGCTCGGCGAGGACGGCATCATCGCCGGGGCGCATCCCGGGCTCATCTATATCGATTTCAGCACCGTCGATCCGACCACCAGCCGCATGGTGGGCGCGGCGCTGGCCGAGAAGGGCGTGCAGATGCTTGACAGCCCCGTGGGCCGTGGCGTGCCGGAGGCCGAGGCGGGCACGGTGACCTTCATGGTGGGCGGCGAGGCGGAAACGCTCGAAGCGGTGCGTCCGGTGCTCGAAGCCATGTCGTCGGAGATCATGCATATCGGCGATCTGGGCGCGGGGACGACGATCAAGCTGGTCAACAACTATCTGGCCGCCGGCATGGTCGCGGTCATCTCCGAGGCAATCTCGTTCGGCATCAAGTCGGGGGTCAGCCTCGAGCAGATCATCGCCCTGTCGGACAAGACCGGCACCTCGAACAAGGTGCTCAACATGGTGCTGCCGAGCAAGCCGTTCAAAGCCGACTACAAGCCCGGCTTCGCCTCGCGGCTGGCGGCCAAGGACCACAGGCTGGCCATGAGCCTCGCGCGCGACCTCGACATCGAGCTGCCGGTCGGCAAGGCGGTGCTCGACATGCTGGAAGCCTGCGAGGGCGAATTCCGCGACGAGGACTTCATGGGCGCCATCATGCGGCGGGCAGAGCGCAGCTCGGGCCAGAAGCTGCGGCTCAAGGGATATTGAGGCGGTTCGCCGCGAGAACACGACTTTCGGGGCGCAGGGGCCCATGGAGCAGACGATGGAAACCAACTGGATCGGCAATCGCGCCGTCCCTTCGGCAAGCGATGAGGCGCTGGCCGTGGTCAATCCGGCCACCGAGGAAACGCTGGGCGAGATCCCGCGCGGCGCGGCCTCCGATGTCGAGCAGGCGGTCGCCGCAGCCAAGGCGGCGCAGGCGGGGTGGAGCGGGTTGTCGCCGGTGGCCCGGCGGGCCGCGCTCTATGAAATCTCCTCGATCCTGCTCGAACACCAAGAAGAGCTGGCGCGGCTCAACACCATCGAGATGGGCAAGCCGCTGTTCCTGTCGCGCGCCGAAATCGCCGGGGCCGCTGCCGCGGCGCGCCAGTTCGGCGAGTTGGCGGTGCATCTGCGCTCGGGCAGCCAGCAGGCCGCTCATGGCGAGCTCAACTTCCAGCAGCGTTTTGCGCGCGGGGTGGTCGGGGTCATCGTGCCGTGGAACTACCCGGTCGCGCTCGGGGTCGAGAATGTCAGCGCGGCGATCGCCGTGGGCAACACCGTGGTGTGGAAGCCCTCCGAGAAGACACCGCTCACCTCCCGCCGCGTGGTCGAACTGGCCTTTTCGAGGCTGCCGCCCGGCGTGGTCAATCTGGTGCTCGGCAACGGGCCGGGCGCCGGCCAGCCCATCGTCGAGCACTCGGATGTCGACGCCATCCTGTTCGTGGGCTCGGAGGCGACCGGCCGGCGCATCGGCGAGGCCTGCGGCAGAAGCCTGAAGAAGGCGGTGCTCGAACTGGGCGGCAAGGACCCGCTGATCATCGACGAGACCGTCGATGTCGAGAAGGCGGCGGCCTTCACCATAGATGCCGCCTATTTCAATGCCGGCCAGCTGTGTACCGCGACCGAGCGCGTCTATGTCGCGCGCCAGATTTTCGAGCCCTTCGTCGAGGCGCTGGCGCGCCAGTCGCGGGCCATCGTGCAGGAGGACGGGCTGGCCGACAATGTCGGCATGGGGCCGATCGTCGACCGCATCCAGCTCGACAAGATCGTCGAGCAGATCGAGCGTTCGGTCGCCGCCGGCGCCATTGTGCATTGCGGCGGCGCGCGTCTCGAGCGCAAGGGCTGGTTCTATCCGCCGACCGTGATGACCGGGATCGACAGGGACCAGCCGGTGATGACCGACGAGACCTTCGGGCCGGTCGCGCCCTGCGTGCCGTTCGATGATTTCGACGAGGCGATCGCGCTGGCCAATGATCATCGCTATGGCCTCGCGGCGGTGCTGTGCAGCACATCGGCGCCGCGTTCGCTGAAGTTCCTGCACGAGGTGCGGGCGGGCATGCTCAAGGTCAACGCCCCGCCGCGCAAGGCGCCGGGGGGCACGTCGGAGCCGGTGGGAGCGAGCGGGATCGGGGCGGGTTACGGGCAGGAGCTGTTGCTCGAACTCACGCGACAGTCCTCGGTGCAGTGGAAGCCGGGGATCTAGAGCGCGAACCGGCTTTCGGACGAATCCGATGCGGCAACAAGAAATGGCGCGCGCTCAGCCGTGCAGATCACGCATCGAGGTCAGAATCTCGGCGTAGCTATAGGGCTTGGGAAAGAAAAGGCTGCCGTCGGGAATGTCCGTCGGGGCGATCGCGCGGTGACCGGAGACGACGATGATGCGGATGGGCGGCCAGCGGTCGGCGACGGCGGCGGCAAGCATCAGCCCGTCCATGCTGCCCGGCATGTCGACATCGGTGATGATCAGCGAGATGTCGTCGCGGGTTTCGAGCAGACGCAGCGCAGCGGCGGCGTTCACCGCTTCCAGCACCCTGTAGCCTTCATGTTCCAGATGGTCGGCGAGGGCCATGCTGACCAGCGGCTCATCCTCGACGATGAGGACGGTGATGGGCGTAGGCATGGCACCTCGAT
>JAEWHZ010000246.1 GCA_023387585.1 Pseudomonadota bacterium | reverse complement strand
AAGTCCCCGACGCCATGCGCGGCCGCTCGGTGGGCCGCGCCCTGGTCGCCCGCGCCGTCGAGGACGCCCGCGCCGAAGGCCGCTCCATCATCGCCCTCTGCCCCTTCGCCAAAGCCCAGATCGACCGTCACCCCGAATGGCAGGACGTGCTGAAGCGGTAGGCCCGTTCGGGTAATAGCAACCCCGTCGTCAACAATTTCTACCGGCCGAAAGCATGACCCCGCAAAGCTCCCCCGCCCTCGCCCGCTCGCTTAAGGTTTTCGCGCCCCGCGATCTGCGGCTCGTCGAAGCGCCGCTCGGGCAGCTTTCGTCATCGCGGCTTCGCATCCGGTTCGGCGCCGGCGGCATTTGCGGTTCGGACATGCACTATTATGCCCATGCGAAAAATGGCGATTTCAGCGTCGTCGAGCCGCTGACGCTCGGCCATGAGATCGCCGGAACGGTCCTCGCCTGCGGCGAGGCGGTGGAGGGCTTCTCGGTGGGCGATCACGTCGCGGTCAATCCCGCGCGCTGGTGCGGGCATTGTCCCGAATGCCGGGACGGCCGGATCAATTTCTGCCGGAACAACTTTTTCATGGGCTCTGCCTCGCGCCGTCCGCATATGGATGGCGGCTTCGCCACGGTTTTCGATGTCGAGGCCGGTCAATGCGTGGTGGTGCCGAGGGACCGGCCGCTGGAAGAGATCGCCTTTGCCGAGCCGCTGTCGGTGTGCCTGCACGCCGCCTCCCGGGCAGGCGATCTCACCGGGCAGAACGTGGCGGTCACCGGTTGCGGCCCGATCGGCCTTCTCACCGCCCTGGTCGCGCGCCATCAGGGGGCGCGGGGCGTGACCCTCATCGACATCGCCGAGGCGCCGCTGGCCCTGGCGGAAAAACTCGGTTTCGCCGCCATCCGCATGACCGGGGCGCCGGAGCCGGAGCTCGCCGACCAGTTCGATACCGTTTTCGAGGCTTCCGGAGCACCGCCCGCGCTGGTCAATGCGCTCACCCTGGTGCGCCGCGGCGGCACCATCGTCCAGATCGGCAATTTCGCCGTTCCGACGCTGACCGTGCCGGCGAACATCATCATGTCCAAGGAAATCGCCTGGCGCGGCACCTTCCGGTTCGGCGCGGTGTTTCCGCATGCGGTCGCCATGCTCGTTAAACGCGAGATCGACGTGGCCCCGCTGATCTCGGCGCGCATCCCGCTCGACCACGCCGACGAGGCCTTCACCCTCGCCATGGACCGCTCGCGCAGCATGAAGGTGATCCTGACCAACCCGGAGCCGTGAGCCGGCCGGCCGCGCATTTTTCCGCGGCCCGTCCAGACACGGTTATTTCGCAAGAGCGAGCGCTTCCGACTCGGCCTTTTCCTTGTCCCTGATCATCTTGAGGACAACCACCGAGGCGTTCTCCACATGCTCGTGGCAGGCCTGCCACGCCGCCTCCGGGTCCCGGCGATCAATGGCCTCGACGACCTTGCGCAGCTCCCGCACGGCCCTCGGGAACCGGTCGGGAGCGGACAGGGCCAGTCCGCGCAGCTGGGCATTGCGGTTCAGCAGTTGCGTCAGCATCTGCACCACATAGGCGTTCCGGCAGCCGCCGATCATGATGTCGTAAAAGCGCTTCTTCATCTCGAGAAGCCTGCCCGGGCCGATATCCCGCCTGGCGCCGGCGAGCGCATCGAAGGCCTCCCGCAGGGCCAGGCGCTCCTGGTCCGAAGCCCGCTCGGCGAAACCCCGGCCGGCCAGCGCCTCGAGCATGGCGCGAACCTCGTAGACCTGGGCGGCATCGGCCGCACTCAGGCGCGACACGAAGGTTCCGCGGTTTGGATAGATCGAGACCAATCCCTCTGCTTCGAGGCGCCGCAACGCCTCGCGGACCACGCTGCGGCTGACGTCGAACGTCTCGCACAGGCGCCTGTCGGACAGGTGCTCGCCCTGGGCGAACTGCCCGCTGACGATCGCCTCGCGAAGCCGCCGCTCGAACTCCGCCCTGACCCTGGCGGTGCTGGAGACATCACGCCTCCCGGTGTTGGATTCGGTGGTCAACCCTTCTCTCCGGCGAGACACCAAACCGACCTTCAGGGATGGCGCGCGCTCTTAATTGTCAGACAAACACTATCCGCGAGCCTCGTGCCCGCCGGAAAAGCATAGATCATGCGCCAACGATTGTCTGTCAATATGCGCCGAAGCGGCCCGACCGCCTTTCTCAGTCCGCCGCCCGGGCGCCCGCCGACGCGCCGAGCCGCCGCGCAATATCCTTCAGGCACGGCACCGGGCTCGAAACCACCCTGCGCCCGGCCCGTTCGCGAACACTGTCTTCGAGGCGGGCCAGCGATGCCTGTGCAAGCACGATGACGTCCGCCTCCTCGGCGCTGCGCATGCACTCTTGCAGCACGAGCTCGTCATGCCGGTCCCGATTCCCCGCCTTCAGCGCATCGAAGGCGCCGGCGACCAGCGACGCCCGAACCTCCACCTCGCGCCCCGCTTCGGAAGCGGCTCGCGTAAGCTGGCGCGTGCTCGGCGCCACCGTGCTGGATGTCGTGCAGATCAGGGCGATGTTTTTCCCATCGCCGACCGCGGACGCGGCCATCGCGTCGTCGATCTTGAACAGCGGCACGGACGATAGCGGCCTTACCGCGTCGACGAGTTCGGAGACGGAGGAGCAGGTCACGAGAATGCCGGCAACGCCCGCCTTGTGGGCCGAAGCGACATGATCGGCGAGCCGCCATCTGAGGCTCGGTGCATCGACATTGGCGATAGCGTCCTCGAGCAGGCTCTCGTCGACCATGTGATACGTCTCCACGTCCGGCAGATGCTCGGACAGGAGCGGCCGGAAGAAATCGACGAGCCCGGTCACCGTGTGCAGGACGGCCAGCCGGCCAGGAAGGGGTGCATTCATGGGGTCGGCAACTTTCTGAGATCGGCCACCCGGGCCCGGCACGCGTTCAAAAGATAATTGTGATCGTTGCCGGTGTGAATGAAGCGCACGCCCATCGCGACATAGTCGGCGGCCGCGCCTTGGTCGGGGATACCGCCCATGCCCATCACCTTGACGTGGCGCCGGCACGCCGCGGCCAGGGAGCCGAAGGCCTCGCGCATAAGCGGATGGCCAGCCTCGCCCGGCACGCCCAGGGCCGCCGAAAGATCGGTTCCCCCGATCTTGAGAATGTCGATTCCCTCGACGGCGGCGATGCTGTCGGCATTGGCGATCGCTTCGGGCGTCTCGAGCATGACGACGATCGTCAAGGCCTCGTTCAGCGCCTTCATGGCGAGCGCCGGCGCCGGCGGATTGTAGCCGAACGCCGCCGGCGGCCCGCTCAGTGAGCGCTCGCCTTCGGGACGATAGCGGCATGCCGAAACGATCGCCCGGGCCTCGTCCGCCGTCTCCACATGCGGCACGATGATGCCCATGGCGCCGTTGTCGAGCACGCGCAAACTGTCATGCAGCGCTTCCTTGCTGGTGCGCACGAAGGGCGTGAGACCCAGCGGAAGCGCGGCCATCGACATCTGGATGGCGTCGTCCACGCTCATCCCGCCATGCTCCATCTCGATGAAGAGCCAGTCGAAGCCCGCCGCATGCGCGAGCATGGGCGCGGCGGTGGTGCGCAGCTGATTGATCATCAGGCCCAGCGCCAGCTCGCCCG
>JAEWHZ010000201.1 GCA_023387585.1 Pseudomonadota bacterium | reverse complement strand
GACGTGACCGCCTGGGCGCAGGAGCACATGGTGGCCAACGGGCTGGCGCGGGTCTATTCTTTCCCCGACAACCGGCGCTGCCTCGAACTCTTGTTCGCGGCCGAGCGGCAGGCGCGGGCGGACCGGCTTGGCATCTGGAGCCATCCCTATTACAGCCTGCGCGATGCCGCGCGCCCCGAGACGATTCTCGCCCATCTGGGCGGGTACGAGCTGGTCGAGGGCCGGGTGCTGGCGGCGGAAGCGGTGGGTGAACGGGTGTTTCTCAACTTCGGGCGCAATTTCCGGACGGATTTCACCATCGTCGTCGAACGCGCGGCGCGGCGCCTGTTCGCCGATGACGGCATCGACCTGCTCAGGCTCGAAAACGCGCTGGTGCGCGTGCGCGGCTGGGTCGACGAGCGCGACGGCCCGCGCATCGAGGTGACGCATCCCGAACAGATCGAGGTCCTGTCGTTCTGATGCCCCGCCCGCATTCGCCGTTTGGACGCTCGAGCGCTGCGCTGCTGATGTCGGTGCTGCTGGCCGGCTGCACCGCGCTGACGACGAGCGCCGTCTCCGTCAGCCAGACGGGCGACAATCCGGCGCCCTCCGTGGTGCCGGCCGGCACCGAGCCCGACGATGTCGTGATCGGGCGGCGCGAGCATCCGCGGATCCTTGCCGCCTTTGGCGGGGTCTATTCCGACCGCAAGGCCGAGATCATGATCGCGCGCATCGTGTCGCGCCTCTTGGCGGCGGCCGACCAGCCCAACACGCAGTTCCAGGTGACCATCCTCGATTCCGCCGAGGTCAACGCCTTCGCGCTGCCGGGCGGCTATATCTATGTGACGCGCGGCATACTGGCGCTGTCCTCGGATGCGAGCGAGCTGGCCGCGGTGCTGGCGCATGAGATCGCCCATGTGACGCTGCGCCATGCGCGCGCCCGCACCGACCGCACCCGTACGACGGCGATCGTCGATCGCGTCATCACCTCGATCTTCGGCGGCGACGGCGAGGCGGCGACACGCCAGTCCATGGCCGCCTTCAACCAGGCGCAGGAGCTCGAGGCCGACCGCGAGGGCATCAAGATCGCGGGCATGGCCGGGTACGACCCGACGGCGGCGGCGCGGTTCCTCGGGGTGATGAGCCGGTTCGCGCGGTTCTCGGCCGGGGAGGTGAGCGACGATTTCCTGTCCTCGCACCCCTCGACGCCGGACCGTATCGAAAAAGCCGCTGCCAGCGCACGCAGCCTGTTCGGCAGCACGGCGCCGGGCGAGACCGACCGGGCCGCCTATCTCGAGGCGATCAACGGGCTGACCTTCGGGGAGAGCCCGGAGCAGGGCTCGGTGATCGGGCAGCGGTTCGTGCATCCGGGCGCCGGCTTCACCTTCACCGTGCCGGACGGCTACCGGCTCGAAAACGCGCAGAACGCCGTGGTCGGGGTCGCCGGGGACGGCGAGGCGGTGCGGTTCGATTCCACCACCGTGCCCTCGGGCCAGCCGCTGACCGACTATCTGCGCTCGGGCTGGATCGCCGGGCTCGACGCGGATTCGGTGCGCGCCGAGACCATCAACAGCATCGAGATGGCGACCGGCACGGCGCGCACCCAGCAATGGGCGTTCCGCGTGGCGGTGGTGCGGGTGGACGGCACGGTCTATCGCTTCATCTTCGCGGGACGCCAGGACACGCCGCGCTTCGCCCAGGTGGCGACGCAGACGCTGTCGAGCTTTCGGCGCACCACGCAGGCGGATCTGAACGGGCTGCAGCGCGCCAGCGTGCGCGTGGTGACGGCACGGGCGGGCGATACGGCAGACAGCCTCGCGCGCCAGATGGCCGGGCTGACGCGCGGCGCGGAGCTGTTCTATATCCTGAACAATCTGCTGCCCGGCGATCCGGTGGTCACCGGCGAGCGCTACAAGATCGTCTCGGTGCAATAGGAAAGCCCGCCGCCCGTCGCCAGGCATGAAAAAAAGGGCCGGCGAACCGGCCCTTTTTGTCGTTTCCGAACGGATAGGCCGGATCAGGCCGCCGCTTCCTCGCCGGTCGCGTCCGCCGTCTCGGCGCCCTCGGCCTCGGCACCGTCGGATTTGGCGCGGCGCGGGCTCTTGGCCAGGTTGCGCTGGATCAGCTGCACCGCCTCGGTGAGGGTGAGCTTGTTGACGGAGGCGATCTCGCGGCTCATGCGGTCCATGGCCTGCTCGAAGAGCTGGCGCTCGGAATAGGACTGCTCGGGCTGGTCCTCGGAGCGGTAGAGGTCGCGCACCACCTCGGCGATCGCGATCAGGTCGCCGGAATTGATCTTGGCCTCGTATTCCTGGGCCCGGCGCGACCACATGGTGCGCTTGACGCGCGCCCGGCCGGTGACGGTGTGCAGCGCCCGGTCGACCTCGGAATCCTCGGCCAGCTTGCGCATGCCCACGGATTTGATCTTGGCGACGGGGACGCGAAGAGTAAGCTTGTCCTGCTCGAAGCTGATGACGAACAGTTCCAGGGTCAAGCCGGCGACTTCCTGCTCTTCGATGGCGACGATGACGCCGACGCCGTGGGCCGGATAGACGACATATTCGCCCGTCCTGAACCCCAGCCGCTGGACTGACTTCTTGGCTACCATGAATAACTCCTTGTTAACGCCCCTTCGGCACGGTTCCCGCGGGTAGGACCGACCGACCCCTTACTCTTGTCGCCCCGTATTCCGGGGCAGGGCGCAGGCAAAACCAGCGCCATACGGTCCGCTTGTCCGTAGGGCGCGTAATCCTTCGATGGATCGTGTCAAAAAAAATGTGCCCTGGCGGCACAGCTTCGAAATGACCGGCTTGACTGCATGTAATCGTACACTAGCACAAAAATTCAGCAGAATCAAAAGACTCGATTCGGAGCGCTTAACGCTTCGATGC
>JAEWHZ010000137.1 GCA_023387585.1 Pseudomonadota bacterium | reverse complement strand
GCGGCTTGCGCACCTGTCACCCGATTGGCGCGCGAAACAACAGGGCGCAAGGCGCCGGGATAGTGAATGGCCGCAAGGGCATATATCGACCATAACGCATCGAGCCCGCTTCTGCCCGAAGCGCGCGCGGCGGCGCTTGGCGCGATGGACCTTGCCGGCAACGCTTCTTCCGTTCACGCCGAGGGCCGCGCCGCGCGCAGCCTGATCGAGGCCGCCCGGTCCGAAGTCGCGCTGCTGTGCGGTGCCGAGCCGCGCCAGGTCGTCTTCACCGCCTCGGCCAGCGAAGCCATCGGGCAGGCGATCATCGGCGGCGTCCGGGCGCTCGGAATCGCGCGGGTTATCGTTTCGGCAGGCGAGCACACGGCGACGCTGCGCGCCGCGGAGGAGAGCGGGGCGCTGGTCGAAACCGTCGCCCTCAACGCCGATGGCACCATCGAAATCGCCGTCCTGCGCGCCCGGCTCGCCGCGGCCGACGCCGCCGGCGAAACCGCGCTCGTCGCCATCCACCACGTCAACAACGAGACCGGCGTGGTGCAGGATGTCGGTGCCGTCGCCGCGCTGGTCGGCCCCACGCCGCATTATCTGTTCGTCGATGCCGTGCAGGCGCTGGGCAAGCGCGATCTGGACTTCGCCGCCTCGGCTACCGATATGATGGCTGTCAGCGCCCACAAGATCGGCGGGCTGGCCGGCGCCGGTGCCTTGCTGGTCAAGGCCCATGCCGATCAGGTCCGCCTGGTGCCCGGCGGCGGGCAGGAGCTGGGCCGCCGCGGCGGCTCGGAAGCCCTGGCGCCCATCGCCGCCTTCGGTGCGGCCGCCGGTGCCATCCACGCCCGGCTCGCGACGGCCGACACCCCGGCGCTGGCCGCACGGCTCGAGGCCGGGCTGGCCGCCATCGCCCCCGACAGGGTGGTGTTCGGCGCCGGCGCCGAACGCATCGGCAATACGGTGTGCTTCGCCATTCCGGGCCTGCCGGCCGCCGTCGCGCTCATGGGGCTCGACCTCGCCGGCATCGCCGTGTCCTCGGGCTCGGCCTGCAGCTCGGGCAAGGTCGGGGTCAGCCACGTGCTGCGCGCCATGGGCGTGCCCGACCCACTGGCCGGCTGCGCCCTGCGCGCCAGTTTCGGCTGGAACTCTTCGCCCGCCGATGTGGCGGCGCTGTTGAACGAACTCGAACGGCTTGTCGCCCGCCGCGCCGGGCGCGAGCACGCGGCCTGAAGGCCGTACCTGCCGTCCCGCTCCCGGGCGGCATGCATAGGAGAAGAAGATGTCGATGCTGGATATCCCGACGCTCAAGGAAAACATCGATCCCGCAACGGTCGAAAAGGTCCAGGCGCTTGACGTCGACAAGTACAAATACGGTTTCGAGACCGAGATCGAATCCTACGTCGCCCCCCCGGGGCTGAACGAGGACACGGTGCGTCTGATCTCGGCCAAGAAGAACGAACCCGAATGGATGCTGAACTGGCGGCTCGACGCCTTCCGGCGCTGGCAGACCATGACCGAGCCGACCTGGGCCAAGGTGCATTATCCCCAGATCGACTTCCAGTCGATCAGCTACTATGCCGCCCCCAAGGCCGTCTCGGGCCCGAAAAGCCTCGACGAGGTCGATCCCGAGCTGCTGCGCACCTATGAAAAGCTCGGCATTCCGCTCAAGGAACAGGCGATCCTCGCCGGCGTCGAAGGCGCCGCCGCGCCCTATCAGGGCAATGTCGCGGTCGACGCCGTGTTCGATTCCGTCTCGGTCGTCACCACCTTCCGCGAGGAGCTGGCCAAGCACGGCATCATCTTCTGCTCGATCTCCGAGGCGGTGCGCGAGCATCCCGAGCTGGTGCAGAAATATCTCGGCTCCGTCGTGCCGGTCAGCGACAATTTCTACGCCACGCTGAACTCGGCCGTCTTCACCGACGGGTCCTTCGTCTACATCCCCAAGGGCGTGCGCTGCCCCATGGAGCTGTCGACCTATTTCCGCATCAACGAGCCCAATACCGGCCAGTTCGAGCGTACGCTGATCATCGCCGACGAAGGCTCCTATGTCAGCTATCTCGAGGGCTGCACCGCGCCGATGCGTGATGAGAACCAGCTACACGCCGCCGTTGTCGAGCTGATCGCGCTCGACGATGCCGAGATCAAGTATTCTACCGTCCAGAACTGGTATCCGGGCGACAAGGACGGAAGGGGCGGCATCTATAACTTCGTCACCAAGCGCGGCGACTGCCGCGGCGACCGCTCGAAGATCTCCTGGACCCAGGTCGAGACCGGCTCGGCCATCACCTGGAAATATCCGAGCTGCATCCTGCGCGGCGACGACAGCCGGGGCGAGTTCTATTCCATCGCCATCTCCAACGGCTACCAGCAGATCGATTCCGGCACCAAGATGATCCATCTGGGCAAGAACACGTCGAGCCGCATCATCTCCAAGGGCATCGCCGCGGGCTTTTCCGACAACACCTATCGCGGCCAGGTCTCGGCCCATGCGAAGGCGAAGAACGCGCGCAACTTCACCCAGTGCGACAGCCTCTTGATCGGCGACACCTGCGGCGCCCACACCGTGCCCTATATCGAGAGCCGCAACGGCACGGCGGTGTTCGAGCACGAGGCCACCACCTCGAAGATCTCCGACGACCAGATGTTCTACTGCCGCCAGCGCGGGCTGGACGAGGAAGAGGCGGTCGCCCTGATCGTCAACGGCTTCGTGCGCGACGTGCTCCAGCAGCTGCCCATGGAATTCATGGTCGAAACCCAGAAGCTGATCTCGATCAGCCTCGAAGGCAGCGTCGGCTGATCGCCGGCGCTTCACTCCCCGATGCCAAACGAGCAGCGCAGCACCATTGCAGCGCTCGATGAACAGGAAAGCCCCGATGACCACTCCCATCCTCGAAATCCGCGACCTGCATGTCCGCGTCGAAGAGCGTGACATCCTCAAGGGCGTCAATCTCGTCCTGCCGCCGGGCGAGGTGCATGCCATCATGGGCCGCAACGGCTCGGGCAAGTCGACGCTGAGCTACGTCCTCGCCGGCAAGGAGGACTATGAGGTCACCCAGGGCGACATCCTGCTCAACGGCGAATCCATCCTCGAGATGGAGCCCGACGAGCGCGCCGCCGCCGGCATCTTCCTCGCCTTCCAGTACCCGATCGAGATTCCCGGCGTCGCCACCATGACCTTCCTCAAATCGGCCATGAACGCCCAGCGCAAGGCGCGGGACCAGGCCGAGCTCGGGCCGGCCGAGTTCATGAAGACGGTGCGCGAGGCCGCGGCCAAGCTCAGCATCGACGCCGACATGCTCAAGCGCCCGCTCAATGTCGGCTTTTCCGGCGGCGAGAAGAAGCGCGCCGAGATCTTGCAGATGGCGCTGCTCAAGCCCTTGCTCTGCGTGCTCGACGAGACCGATTCCGGGCTGGACATCGACGCGTTGCAGATCGTCTCGCGCGGCGTCAACGACATGCGTTCCGATGCGCGCTCCATGCTGATCATCACCCACTACCAGCGCCTCCTGAACCACATCGTGCCCGACGTGGTGCATGTGTTCTCCGACGGGCGCATCGTTGAAAGCGGCGACAAGTCGCTGGCGCTCGAGCTCGAGGCCCGCGGTTATGCCGAATACGAAAAGGACGTTGCCTGAACCATGCGTCCCGCCATGCCCGTGCGCCTCGGTCCCGCCGAGGACACCCTGATCGCCCAGCTCGAATCCGTCGGCGCCGCGCCGCAGGCCGAACGCATCCGCGTCGCCGGCCTGCCCACGCGCCGCGTCGAGTCCTATCACTATACGGACCTGAAAACCCTGCTGCGCGCGGTGCCGCCGCTCGCCGCGCCCGCCAATGACGTCTCGGCCCCGGTCTTCGCCGCCCCGGTCTTTGTCGTCGAGGGCGCCACGAGGCTCGCCATCGTCAACGGCCGCATCGCGCCGCATGGCGAACTGCCCGCCGGCCTCATAGTCGGCCGCTCCCAGGGCAGCGCCCTGACGTTGCGCGACGACATGCTGGTCCACCTCAACGCGGCTTTTGCCGGCGAGAGCCTGAGCCTCACCATTGAGGACACGCTCGAGAACCCGGTGGTCGTCGATCGCCGCATCGAGGGCAATCCGGCCCATTCCTCCGGTTCGCTGAAACTCTTCGTCGCCGATGGCGCCACCGCCACCGTGGTCGAGGTGTTTTCCGGCTCCGACGCCGCCCATCTGGGCAATCACGCCAGCTATGTCGCGCTGGGGCGCAATGCCGTGCTCACCCATGTCACCGTCAATTTGACGGCCGGCGGCGCCACCCATTTCGCCACCAACGAATACCAGCTCGCCGACGACGCGAAACTGCGCTCGCTGGTGGTCCATGCAGGCGCCGACCTTTCCCGCACGCAGATTTTCGCGCGCATGGCCGGGGCCGGGGCCCATGCCGATATCGGCGGACTGAACCTCGTTTCCGATGGCCAGCACTCGGACATCACCATGGAGGCGCTGCACGCGGTGGCCCACACCACCTCGCAGCCGCTGTTCAAATCCGTCACCCGCGGCCGCTCCCACGCCGTGGTGCAGGGCAAGCTGGTGGTCGCCCGCGACGCGCAGAAGACCGACGCCAAGTTCATGCATCAGGGCCTGATGCTCTCGGACGAGGCCGAAATCCTCTCCAAGCCCGAGTTGGAAATCTATGCCGACGACGTCGTCTGCGGCCA
>JAEWHZ010000090.1 GCA_023387585.1 Pseudomonadota bacterium | reverse complement strand
ATGGCCGTCGAGCCCGATCCGCGCATGCCCGACGCCGTGCCCTCGACCAAGGGCACGCTGTAGCGTTTTGCGCGGACTTTGCAGCCCGCGCAAAAAGCCCTAAACCGGCTGCAACCATCCGGTGGCCATGATGACCCTGTTCGCGATCTTCGAGCCGAAATTCGGCCGCAACGATGCTCCGCTCGCCATTGCCGAGCGTTTCGACTGGCTGGCGCTGCTGCTGCCGCCCGTCTTCTTCATGCGTCACGGTCTGTGGCTCGAGCTGATCGGTTTTTTGGTCTTTGTCGTCGCCCTGGTCTTCGGCGCCGGCTGGATCGGGGCGAATACCACCAACTGGCTCTATGTGATTGCCGTGGTCTGGCTGGCGCTCTCGGCGGCGGCGCTGCGCCGGGCGGCGCTGAAGCGCGCCGGCTGGCGCTACCGGGCCGAACTGGTGGCGCCCAATGCCGACACGGCGCGCCTCGTCTGGCTCAGGCTCGGCCGCGCATGAGCCGCCTCGCCATCATCGACTACGGAGCGGGCAATCTGCGGTCCGCCGCCAAGGCCTTCGAGCGGGTCGCCCAAAGCCTCGACGCACCGCCCCGGATTGTCGTCACCGCCGATCCCGATCTGGTGCGCAGGGCCGACCGCATCATGCTGCCCGGCGTCGGCGCCTTCGCCGATTGCAAAGCCGGGCTCGATGCCGTGCCGGGCATGGTCGAGGCGCTGGAGGAAAGGGTGATAAGCGGCGGGGCGCCGTTTCTCGGCGTCTGCGTCGGCATGCAATTGATGGCCCTCGAGGGGCGCGAAAAGACCGTCACGCCCGGCCTCGGCTGGATCGACGGCGTGTGCCAGCGCATCGCGCCGTCCGATCCGGCGTTGAAGATCCCGCATATGGGCTGGAACACGCTCGATATCGCCCGGCCCCACCCCGTGCTCGCCGGCATTCCCGATGGGACGCAGGGGCTGCACGCCTATTTCGTCCATTCCTACCACATCGCGCTCAACGACCCGGCCCAGCTCGTCGCCACCACCGATTATGGCGGGGCGGTCACCGCATGCGTCGCGCGCAACAATCTGTTCGGCACCCAGTTCCACCCAGAAAAGAGCCAGACGCTGGGCCTCAAGCTGATCGAGAATTTCCTGAACTGGTCGCCCTGACATGATCCTTTTCCCCGCCATCGACCTCAAGGACGGTCTCTGCGTGCGCCTGAAACTCGGCGACATGGCGCAGGCCACCGTGTTCAGCGACGACCCGGCCGCGCAGGCGAAAAGTTTCGAGGACCAGGGCTTTGAATATCTGCACGTCGTCGATCTCAACGGCGCCTTCGCCGGCGAGAGCGTGAACGGGGCGGCGGTGGAAGCCATCCTGAAGTCGGTGAAGTTCCCCGTGCAGCTCGGCGGCGGCATCCGCACGCTGGACCATGTCGAATCCTGGCTGGACAAGGGTCTTGCCCGCGTCATCCTCGGCACCGTCGCGGTGCGCGATCCGGCGCTGGTGAAGCAAGCGGCCAAAAGATTTCCCGGGCAGGTGGCGGTCGGCATCGACGCGCGCGGCGGAAAGGTGGCGGTCGAGGGCTGGGCCGAGACATCCGAGCTTTCCGTCATCGAACTGGCGAAGCGCTTCGAGGGCGCCGGTGTCGCGGCCATCATCTATACCGATATCGACCGCGACGGCGTGCTGGCCGGGATCAACTGGGCCTCGACGCTCGAGCTCGCCCGCGCCACCGCGATCCCCATCATCGCCTCGGGCGGGCTCGCCTCCATGGCCGATATCGAAACCCTGGCACGGCCCGAATATGCCGTGCTCGAAGGCGCCATTTCCGGCCGCGCGCTCTATGACGGGCGCATTGATTCACGTGAAGCACTGGCCCGGCTGAGGGCCGCGCGGTGAGCGAAGTCAGGCCGGCGGCGCCCCGCTTTCCGGTCTGGCCCTATGTCGCCGCCTTTTTCGCCATCCTCGTCTTCGGGCTGTGGCCGCTGGCCAGCGTCGCCATCTCCACCACCATCGCCGATCTCAACGGGTGCACGCTGAACGAGGCGAATACCCATCCCTGCATGGTGTTCGGCGCCGATATCGGCGGCGGGCTCTACACCGCCTTCGTCCTGGGCTGGTTCATGCTCGCCACCATCCCGCTCGGCGCCCTGGCGCTCGCGGCCTGGCTGGTGGTGCTGATCGTCCATATCGTGCTGTATCGGCGCCGGCGCCTCCGGCTCCGTCCATAGGGCTGGCCTCGTGGCCCCGCCCGGTGCTATGCCGCCCCGTCAACGGAAAAAGCCGCCATGACCCTCAAAATCCGCATCATCCCCTGCCTCGACGTCAAGGACGGCCGTGTCGTCAAGGGCGTCAATTTCGTCGACCTCGTCGATGCCGGCGACCCCGTCGAGGCGGCCATCGCCTATGACGCTGCCGGCGCCGACGAACTGACCTTTCTCGACATCACCGCCAGCCACGAGAATCGCGACACCATCTTCGACGTGGTGGCCCGTACGGCCGAGCATTGCTTCATGCCGGTCACCGTTGGCGGCGGCGTGCGCAGCCTCGAGGACATCCGCAAGCTGCTGCTCGCCGGGGCCGACAAGGTGTCGATCAACTCGGCCGCGGTGAACGATCCCGATTTCATCGCCCGCGCCGCCGACAAGTTCGGCAATCAGTGCATCGTCGTCTCGGTCGATGCCAAGCAGAAGACTGGCGGTGGTAACTCCGAATGGGAAATCTACACCCATGGCGGCCGCAACCCCACAGGGCTCGACGCCGTCGAATTCGCCGTTAACATGGTCGAGCGCGGCGCCGGCGAACTGCTCGTCACCTCGATGGACCGCGACGGCACCAAGTCCGGCTTCGATATCCCCCTCACCCGCGCCGTCGCCGATGCGGTGGATGTCCCGGTCATCGCCTCGGGCGGCGTCGGCACGCTCGACCATCTGGTGGAGGGCGTCACCAAGGGCCACGCCAGCGCCGTGCTCGCCGCCTCCATCTTCCACTTCGGCACCTTCACCGTCGCCGAGGCCAAGGCCTACATGGCCGCCGCCGGCCTGCCCATGCGCCTCGACCGCACGTCCTGAGATTGCCTGCCGTCCCGGAATTCGCCACAAGGCATGAAACGCCGCGCCCGGAGCGGGCCGCGTCAGGGAGTTGATATGACCCTCGAACAACTCGAACGTCGGATTGCTGAGCGGGCCGGCGCCTCGCCGGACGAGAGCTGGACCGCCCACCTCATCGCCTCGGGCATGAACCGCGCCGCCAAGAAGCTCGGCGAGGAGGCAACGGAAACCGTGATCGCCGCCGTTTCGGGCGACCGCGAGGAGCTCACCCGCGAGGCCGCCGATCTTCTCTATCACCTGCTCGTCGTGCTGCGCGCCGCCGAGCTGCCGCTGGCCGAGATCATGGCCGAGCTCGAACGGCGCACCGCGCAGTCCGGGCTCGCGGAAAAATCGGCCCGGCCGGAGCCGCGTCGATGAACGATCTCGGCACGCTCGAAGTCTATCACCACTTCACCATGGCCCAATGGGCCGAGCTGGGCGCCGGCGAGAAGATGACGCTGACGCCCGAGGACATCGAGCGGCTGCGCGCCCTGTCCGACCCGATCTCGTTCGCCGAGGCGGAACGGGTCTATCTGCCGCTCTCGCGCCTGTTGAGCTTTTACGTCGAGGCCATCCAGGGCCTGCATTCGGTGTCGACGCGGTTTCTCGGCCGGCCCGAGCGCAAGGTGCCCTTCATCATCGGCGTCGCCGGCTCGGTGGCGGTCGGCAAGTCGACCACCTCGCGCATCCTGCGCTCGCTGCTGGCCCGCTGGCCATCCTCGCCGCGCGTCGACCTCGTCACCACCGACGGCTTCCTATTCCCCAACGCGGTGCTCGAGGAGCGCGGGCTGATGCGGCGCAAGGGCTTTCCCGAAAGCTACGACCGCGCCCGCTTCATAAAATTCCTCGCCGACATCAAGTCGGGCAAGGCTGAGGTCGGGGTGCCGGTCTATTCTCACCTCGTCTACGACATCGTCAAAGGCGAAGAGATCGTCGTCGACCGGCCCGACATCCTCATCGTCGAGGGCCTGAACATCCTGCAACCCGGCGAATTGCCGCGCACCGGCAGGCCGCTGCTCTTCGCCTCCGACTTCATCGATTTCTCGATCTTCATCGATGCCGACGACGCCGATCTCGAATCCTGGTTCATGCACCGCTTCTTCCGCCTGCGCGAGACCGCCTTTCGCGACCCCACCTCCTTCTTCCACCGCTACTCCCAGCTTTCCGAGGAAGAGGCCGGCGAGCTCGGGCGCACGGTCTGGCGCGACATCAACCTGAAAAACCTGCGCGACAACGTGCTGCCGACGCGCAGCCGCGCCGATCTCATTCTCAACAAAGCCAGCAACCACATGGTCGATTCGGTGCTGTTGCGCCGCATCTGACCCTTTGTCCCCGCAACGAGGCCATTGATGACCACCGCGCTCACCCTGTCCGGATCCACCCGCAAGGGTTCGTGGAACACCGTGCTGCAAAAGCTCGTCGGCCGGCGCCTCGCCGCGGTCGGCGTCGAAGTCACCGAGCTCGACCTCACCGATTTCCCCATGCCGATCTTTTCCGAGGACATCGAGGCGCTGGGCATGCCCGATCCGGCGGTGAAGCTGGCCGAGCTATGGCGCAGCCACGACATCGTCTTCATCGCCAGCCCCGAATACAATGGCGGCGTCACCCCGCTCACCGTCAACACCATCACTTGGCTCAGCCGCCAGCGGCCGAGCCCGTTCCGCCACGCCACCTTCGGCATAGGCGGCGTGTCCTCGGGCAAGTACGGCACCATCTGGGCGCTGTCGCATCTGCGCGATTCGCTGACCAAGCTCGGCGCGCTGGTGGTGCCGACCTTGCTCGGCATCGGCCCGGCGGAAGCCGCCTTCGATGCCGAGGGCGAGCCGACCGAGCCGGCGATCAGGCGCAAGATCGACACCATCGTCGAGGAGCTGGCCTCGTTCCGCCGGAGCTGAGCCGTGGCCTGCGCCGTCTACATCTCGCATCCCGAAGTGGTCATCGACCCGGCCGTGGCCACGCCACGATGGGGCCTCTCGGAAAAGGGCTTTGCCCGGGCAAGGAATTTTGCCGCCCGCCAACCCCTGCCGGCGCGCGCAAAAATCTTCTCCAGCACCGAGCGCAAGGCGCTCGACCTCGCCGCGGTGCTGGCCGAGCCATCCGGGCTCGAGATCCTCGCCGACGAGGCTTTCGGCGAGAACGACCGCTCCTCGACCGGCTACATGGATGCGGCGCTGTTCGAAGCCACGGCCGACCGCTTCTTCGCCGAACCCGACACCGGTCCCGATGGCTGGGAAAGCGCCCGCGATGCGCAGGCACGCATCGTCGCTGCCGTGCGCAAGGCACTCGACGCCCTGCCTTCCGGCCGGCTGGCGGTGTTCACCGGCCATGGCGCCGTCGGCACGCTGCTCAAATGCCACTGCGCCGGCCGTGCCATCGCCCGTGCCGAGGACCAGCGCCGCATCGCCCATCCCGGCGGCGGCAATGTCTTCGTCTTTTCGACCGATCTGTCGGCTATCGCCTGCGACTGGACGGCGATGGAGGATTTCGACCCGCACGCCTTCGGGCTGCTATGACCCCATAGCACCCGGCTTGTCGGGCGAGAACGCGTCGAGCCCGAACATCGCCATGGCGTCGGCGAGGCTTTCCGCCAGCCGCTCCAGCCGCTCGGGCGCCTCCCGCGTGTCGCGCAGCCGCACCGGCCCCGCCTTGGGCGCCGAAGCCAGCACCTCGCGCCCCGCCTCGGTCAAAAATACCAGCCGCGCCCGGCGATCCCCGGTATCGGTACGCACCAGGCAAAGCCCTTTGCGGCGCAGCCCATCCACCGCCTGCCCCAGCGTTGCCGCATGCATGTCGAGCGCCAGCCGCAGCGCCGCGAGCTTCATGCGTCCGCGCTCGGCCAAGAGCGCCAGCACCGAAAGCTGCAGCGGGCTGATGCCGAACCGGGCCCGCAACTCGCGCGCATAGGCGGCATGGGCCCGCTCGAGGCGCAGCCACGCCACGGTCACCGACAGCGCCTGAGCCTGCATGATTGAAGAATCCTATGGAGTCATATCGATGCCGGCTGGGTAGAGAATTTCTTGCGCCGGGGGAAGCCGTGTCGCGATTCCGGTAACATTTCGTCTCCAGCCGGTGCCTTGTGGCACGCCGCCCTTGCTCCGCTGCGCGGCTCGTGGCACCTCAGCGCACGCAGAAACGGGAGAGGACGGGACGAGATGACGGGAACCCTCATTGTCGGCCTCGACGTGCCGAGCCGCGCCGAGGCGCAGCGCATCGTCGAGCTGCTGGGCGACGCGGTCGATCACTACAAGATCGGCTATCAGCTGATTTACGGCGATGACGGGCTCGGGCTCGGGCGTGCGCTGATCGCCGCCGGCAAGAAGGTGTTCTTCGACCTCAAGCTGCACGATATCGACAACACGGTCGAAAAGGGCGTCGCCGGCATCGCCGCCACCGGAGCGGACATGGTCACCGTGCACGCCTATCCGCGCACCATGCGGGCCGCGAAGCGCGGCGCCGAGGGTTCCGGGCTGACCGTGCTCGGCGTCACCGTCCTGACCTCGATGGACGATGCCGACCTCGCCCAGGCCGGCTATGCCCGCGACGCATCCGGGCTGGTGGCTCTGCGCGCCCGCCAGGCGGCCGAGATCGGCATTGGCGGCGTCGTCGCCGCGGGACCGGAAGCGGCCATGGTACGCGACATCGTCGGCCCGAAATTCGCCATCGTCACCCCCGGCATCCGCCCCTCGGGCGATGCCCCGGGCGACCAGAAGCGGGTAATGACCCCGCGCCAGGCGCTGGCCGCCGGCGCCAGCCATCTCGTCGTCGCCCGCCCCATCGTCGCCGCGCCCGATCCGGCGCTGGCCGTGCGCGCCATCCTCGCCGACATGAAGGGCGGTGTGCGGCTGGCCTGAAAGCATCGGACCGAAAAGTGCGAAGCGGTTTTCGGAACGATCCGATGCGGCAACAAACAGATGAACCTAATAGGTGTTGCGCAGCGTCTGCGAGAAGACGAGCTGGTTGCCGTCCGGGTCGCGGAAGATGGCGGTCTTGGCGAAATCGCCGCTGCGCTTGGCGACCGGCAGGATGCCCTGCGTCGACAGATCTTCCAGCGTTTCGGCAAGGTCGTCGACGATCAGCGTCACCAGCGACGCGCCCGCCCGGTCGGCATCGGTGAACACCTGAACCCAGCCGCCGGTGGCGAACTTCCATTCGGCCACCTCCGACATCGGCCGCGCATCCGCCGGCCGGCCGAACAGGCGCTCGTAAAAGGCCATGGCGATGCCGATATCCTCGACCGCTAAGCCGGCCAGCGCGTTGGTGATGCCCATCGAGCCCCCCGTTTCGCTCGACCCTATCATGTTTGCCGCCCCGCGTTAACGCCGGCCCCGGTTGGCGCCGGCCCGAAGCGCTGCTAGAGCAGGTTCTACACCGCAAGCGCGCTCTGCACGCGCCGGCGCGAATCGATACCCAGATAAAGCGAGGCAATATGGCGCAGTTGCGAGTTCTGGTTGCCGGCGCCGGCGGGCGCATGGGCGCGGCCAATATCCGTGCCGTTGCCGCCCACCCCGATACGGTGCTGGTCGCGGCCCTCGACCGGCCCGGCGCGGCCTCGCTCGGCGAGGATGCCGGCACGCTGGCCGGGCTCGCGGCGCTGGGCATCCCGGTCACCGACGATGTCGACACCGCCCTTGCCGAGGCCGACGCCATCATCGATTTCACAGCCCCCGCCGCCTCGGTGGCGCTGGCGGGCAAGGCCGGCGGGCGCGTCCACATCGTCGGTACCACCGGTTTGTCCGGCGAGGACGAAAACGCCATCCGCGCCGCCGCTTCCTCGGCGCGCATCGTCAAATCCGGTAATTTCTCGCTCGGCGTCAATCTGCTCGCCGCGCTGGTGCGCCGCGCCGCCGCCGTGCTGCCCGGCTACGACATCGAGATCGTCGAGATGCATCACAACCGCAAGGTCGACGCCCCCTCCGGCACGGCGCTGCTGCTCGGCGAGGCCGCCGCCGCCGGGCGCGAGGTCGCGCTGGCCGAAAAATCGGTGCGGGTGCGCGACGGCCATACCGGCCCGCGCGAGCCGGGCACCATCGGCTTCGCCACATTGCGCGGCGGCACCGTGATCGGCGAGCACAGCGTCATCCTCGCCGGCCCCTCCGAGCGCATCGAGCTGACCCATCGCGCCGAGGACCGCGCCTTGTTCGCCAATGGCGCCCTCGCCGCGGCCCTGTGGGCGGCCGGGCGCCCGGCCGGCCTTTATTCCATGGCCGACATGCTCGGCCTGGCCTGAATCCGCGACTTTTTGTGAAAGGACCTCACATGACCGGCACGCTGATCCTCGTGCGCCACGGCCAGTCCGACTGGAACCTGAAGAACCTGTTCACCGGCTGGCGCGATCCCGGCCTCACCGAGCTCGGCATCGAGGAGGCGCGCGCCACCGGCAAGCGGCTCAAGTCCGAGAACCTGGTGCCGGATCTGTTCTACACCTCGGCCCTGCGCCGCGCCCAGCATACGCTCGACCTGCTGCTCGAGGAGCTGGGCATCCAGAACGTCACCATCATCCGCAACACCGCGCTCAACGAGCGCGACTATGGCGATCTGTCCGGGCTCAACAAGGACGATGCGCGGGCCAAATGGGGCGAGGAGCAGGTCCTGATCTGGCGCCGCTCCTATGACGTGCCCCCGCCGGGCGGCGAAAGCCTCAAGGACACGGCGGCGCGCACCCTGCCCTACTACAAGGCCGAGATCGAGCCGCATCTGAAGGCGGGCGAGACGGTGTTGATCGCCGCGCACGGCAATTCGCTGCGCGCGCTGGTCATGGCCATCGAAGGGCTGACGCCGGACGAGATCCTCAAGCGCGAGATCGCCACCGGCGAGCCGGTGATCTACCGCATCGATGCCGAGGGCAATCTGGTCGGCCGGGTGGACTGAGGCAGGATGACCGGCGGCCCGTCCGGCTCGCGCTCCAGCACGTCCTTGATGTAGAGCTCGCGCACGAAGATGCGCCCGACCGCGAAGAGCGGGATCGCCACGGCGATCCCCATGGCGCCGAACAGCGTGCCCATCACCGCCAGCGTCAGCATCGACCAGGCCGGCGGCAGCTTGACCACGCGCTTCTGCACCAGCGGCGCGACGATATAGCCTTCGACGTTCTGGATCACGAGATAGAGCCCGAGCACCGCGAAGATGATCACCGGCTCGTGGCCCAGCACCGCGAGGATGATGGGAATGGCGGCGAGGATCGGCCCCAGATAGGGGATGAAGTTCAGCGAGCCGGTGACGACGCCGAGCAGCACGGCGTTCTCGATGCCCAGCGCATGGAGCATGGAGCCGGTGGCCACCCCGATCAGCACCATCAGCGCCAGCTGGCTGACGATCCACCAGCGCAGCTTGGCGCCGGCCATGTCCGACACCTCGGTCAGCCGCGCCCGGTAGTCGACGGGGAACAGCCGCACGATGCTGTCGCGATAGCCGGCCGGATCGCTGGCGAGGAAGATGCCCAGGAACACGATCACCAGTGCGTTGCCGGCCACGCCCAGCGTCATCCCGAAGGCCATGCCGGCATGGCTGAACAGGCTGTCTATGCTGGGCAGCCAGGCGCCGAGCGCGCCGGTGCCCTCCTCCTCGCCATTGCCCATCATGCCGAGCGAAGCCAGCAATTCCCCCACCCGCTCGCGCTGGCTCTCCACCATGTCGATCAGCATGTTGAACTGGGCGACGATGGTCGGCCCGCCATAGGCGAGCGCAAAGCCGATGCCGGTGAAGAAGAGGGCGCAGACCAGGACGAAGCGATAGACGCGTGGCACCGGCAGCACGGGACGCAGCCCGACGATGGCGGCATCGAGCACAGCGGCCAGCAATACGGCGACGAAAACGATCATCAGCGTGCCCCCCAGCAGCCACAGGGCGACCGGGATGGCGACGATGGCGATGAGCGAGAACACCGAGAGGGCGGGTAGACGCTGCATGGCGACCTCCAGTGCCAGCAATGTCCGCCGGCACGGGAAGTTCCACAAGCCCCGGATGTCCGGGCTTTCGGGGACTATCCCGCCTGCGCCGCCATCCCGGCTTCCCAGCCCAGCATGGCGCGCTTGCGCGGCACGCCCCAGTGATAGCCCGTCAGCGCGCCCTGCGCCCCGACCACGCGATGGCAGGGCACGACGAAGCTGATCGGGTTGCGCCCCACCGCCGCGCCCACCGCCCGCGCCGCCTTGGGACGTTCGAGCTTTTGCGCCAGCGCGCCATAGCTGGTCGCCCGCCCGAGCGGGATTTCCAGCAGCGCCTCCCACACCCTGACCTCGAAATCGGTGCCGATCAGCACGATGCGCACCGGGCGTTCCGGCGCCCAGCGGTCCGGCTCGAAGATGGCGCGGATCAGCGGTGCCACCGCCTCGTCGTCGCGCCGGTAGGAGGCCGCCGGCCAGCGCCCGGACAGATCGGCGATCGCCGGCTCGATTCCTTCCGGCCCGTCGGCGAAGCCGAGTCCCGATAGCCCGTAGGGCGTCAGCGTCGCGACGGCGAGCCCGAACGGGCACGCTGCCACACCCCAGCGCATCTCCATCCCCGCCCCCCCGGCCCGCCAGGCGCCGGGCGGCATCGCCTCATGGCTCACGAACAGGTCGTGCAGCCGCGAGGCCGAGGACATGCCGACCTCGAAGCTGGTGTCGAGCACGCTGGCCTCGCCGGACAGCAGCCGCTTAGCATGGTCGAGCGCCACGGCCTGGGCAAAGCTTTTCGGGCTCAGCCCGCACCAGCGCCGGAACAGCTCGCCCAGCGCCCGCGCGCTCAGCCCCAATTCGCCAGCCAGCGTCTCGAGATCGGCCGTGTCCGGCCCGTTCTCGCTCAGATGCCGGATCACCTCGCGGATCAGAGCATAATCGGATCGGGGAATGTCGAGCGGAATGGCACTCATTGTCGGTCTCGTAAAACGCGGCGTCGAAAGGGCGTCTTAACCCGCCGCCGCGCACCGAGCGACCCGGTTTTGACCGCTCAGGCCCGCGCCTTGCGCAGGGCCCTTCCGATCGCCTTGGCGAAGCTCGAGCGTTCCTCGGGGGTCAGGAAGGCGCCGATCTCGGTGTCGCCCTCCCTTGTGCGCAGCTTGAGCGCCAGTGCCCGCTCGTTGATGTCCCGCTCGATCACCAGCCGCACCCTTGCCGGTTCGAACCGGTAGCGCTTCTGCGTGCCGTTGGCGGCGACCGACATGATCTCGAGCTTGTCGGGGAAGATGGTGACGTCCTCGCGCCGCTTGCCGATGTCGAAGCTCTTGAACAGGGTGATGCCGATGGCGACGACGGTCAGCGCCATCAGCCCGGCCACCATCCAGGTCTCGAGCCCGATGGCGACGCTTGCCGGCAGCGCGGCGAGCACGATGATGAGCAGCACCGTCACGCGCAGACCCTTCGGGTTCATCTTGCGCGGCGGGGTCAGTTCGGCGGCGAAGATCGGCGCGGTGGTGACTTGCATCGGCATGGGACTCACGAATTGAGTATAGAGCGTTTCGCGCGGAAGTGGACAATCGTTTTGCGGCGCATCAACGCACCGTTCCCCCGCAGCGCGGGATATGGGAAAGCTCCCTCACAAAACCGGACGAGAGCATGGCGGCACCGAAAAAAACACGCGCGCTGAAAGCGGACGATGTGGAATCGATCTTTTCGACCTTTGCGCGCATCGATCCCGAACCCAAGGGCGAACTCGACCATGTCAATGCCTTCACCTTGCTGGTCGCGGTGGTGCTGTCGGCGCAGGCCACCGATCAAGGCGTCAATCGCGCCACGAAGGAATTGTTCCGTCTCGCCCCCAACCCCGCCGCCATGGTGGCGCTGGGCGAGGACGCGATCCGCGAGCA
>JAEWHZ010000080.1 GCA_023387585.1 Pseudomonadota bacterium | reverse complement strand
ATCTACATCACCCACGACCTCGCCACGGCCTATTACATCTCCGACCGCATCATGATCATGCAGCGCGGGCGGGTGGTCGAGATGGGGGATGCGCGCACGGTGCTGGACGACCCCGAGCACCCCTATTCGCAACTGCTCAAGGCTTCAGTCCTGTCGACCGACGATGCCGGCGACGGCAGGCTGGCGGTCGATCCCGAGGCCGTCAGGGCCGTCGAGGCGCTGGCCGAGCGACCCGGCCGGCACGAAGCACGCCCCGACGGCAGGCTTGTAATGCGCTATTGACGATTTGCCCGGGCAAGTCCGGCCGCCGAATACATCACGGGGACTTGCAGAACAGAACTGGAACACGTACTCTCGTTCCGAATTTGTTCCGATTCTAGCCTTGGGGCCCGGCCGATGCTTACGCGCAAGCAGCACGAATTGCTGATGTTCATTCACGAACGGATGAAGGAAAGCGGTATTCCGCCTTCCTTTGACGAGATGAAGGACGCGCTGGACCTCGCTTCCAAGTCCGGCATCCACCGGCTGATCACGGCGCTCGAGGAACGCGGCTTCATCCGCCGGCTGCCCAACCGCGCGCGCGCCCTCGAGGTGCTGCGCCTGCCCGATTCCATGAACCCCACGCTGGGCGGCCGGCGCAGCCGGTTCGAACCCAGCGTCATCGAGGGCAATCTGGGGCGCGTGCCGCCCGCCCGCGAGCCGGATGGCGCGCGCATCGCCAACATGCCGGTGCGCATCCCCGTCATGGGCCGCATCGCCGCCGGCGTGCCGATCGAGGCGATCCAGACCCATTCGCACACCATCGGGGTGCCGCCGGAAATGCTCGGCGGCGGCGAGCATTTCGCCCTCGAGGTGCGCGGCGATTCGATGATCGAGGCCGGCATTCTCGACGGCGACACCGTGGTCATCAAGCGCCAGGATTCCGCCGCCACCGGAGAGATCGTCGTGGCGCTGGTCGACGAGGAGGAAGCAACCCTCAAGCGCCTGCGTCGCAAGGGCAATTCCATCGCCCTCGAAGCCGCCAACCCGGCCTATGAGACGCGCATCTTCCCGCCCGAACGGGTCAAGGTGCAGGGCCGGCTGATCGGACTGCTGCGCAGATACTGAGCCGCCCGGCGGAAGAACCGCGCGTCGGGTGGGACCGGAACGCCGCGGGCGGCGCTCACGCCGCGGCGGGGCGCGCTTCCGGTTTGCTTGCCTTGATGTCCTGATCGCCCGACTGGGGATACTGCGGCGGCATGACGAGGTTCCGCCCCGCCGCCTTGGCGCGATAGAGTTGGGCGTCGGCCTCGGTGATCATGCGGTCGAGGCTCCAGCTGGCATCGGACGAGGCGACGCCGAGGCTGATGGTCACCGGCACCGGCCCGCCGCTGCCGGGCGGGGTGATGCCGGCGGCGACCACGGCGCTGCGCAGCCTTTCGGCAGCGATATGAGCCCCACGCTCGTCGGTATCGGGCAGCATCACGATGAACTCCTCGCCGCC
The DNA here is from genome assembly GCA_023387585.1 of Pseudomonadota bacterium. Lineage (GTDB taxonomy): Bacteria > Pseudomonadota > Alphaproteobacteria > Rhizobiales > Devosiaceae > Devosia. The sequence continues at coordinate 7,915 of JAEWHZ010000080.1, read as the reverse complement.
CCAGCGGCACAGCAGGTCCGAGGTTCGCAGCGCCTCGGTGCAGACCCTTGCCACCTCGACCAGGACGCCGTCGCCCGCCGCGTGCCCGAAGCGATCGTTGATCGCCTTGAAGTCATCGAGATCGAGCACGATGATGCTCATCGCCCGCTCCTGGCGCCGCGAAATGGTCAGTTCGCGCGCCGCGACATCGAAGAAGCGCCGCCTGTTCCCCACCCCGGTCAGCGGATCGGTCGACGCCGCCTGCGCCAGCGAGCGCCGCGCGGCCTCGAGCTCATGCAGCAGCGACAGAATGACGTAGCACATCGCCGGCGACACGATGGCCGGCGCCAGCATCGAGGTCCACAACCAGTCCCCGAGCTTCGCCGCCGGCGAGAACATCATCACGCAGACCCAGGTGATCGGCACGCTGGCCATCATCGATGCAAGCGTCACCTCGATCACGCCGCGCAAAAGGCCGACCCTGATCAGGTGCGCATAGATCCACTTCATCACTGCCATGAGGGGAAGTCCGGGTAGTCCATTGACGCTGGCGCACACTAGGGGCGAAGACCTTCCCGAAAGGTTAGGACGAAAGCGTGGAATGGAAACGTTCGCAACGCTTGACTGCCGCCGCGATCGCCAGGGCTGAAAAAGCCCGAACGCGCGCTCTGCCCTCGCCGCCTCCACACCGCGCCGCCCGCCGCATAACTCGATCGTGAGCCTGCCGGCCGCAACGCATCGGCGGGCTTTGCGTAGGACATCGAGGCCCGGCGCTCCGGCCGGATCGAATTTTCCCCGTGCGACAGGCAAGACCCAGGAAAAGGCAAGACCCATGAAAAAGATCGTCACAGCTTACGCGGCCACCCTGCTGCTCGGCACCGGCGCCGTGCTGGCGCAATCCGTCGAGACCGGGCCGCCCAACGCGCCCGACCAGCAGCCTGCCTTCCAGCAGCAGGCCCGCGCCCCGATGCCTGAAACACAGCTCGCCGTCGAGACCGAGACCGTAGCCGAAGGCCTGCCGCAGCTTTGGGCCATGGAGTTCCTGCCCGACGGGCGCATGCTGGTCACGGCGAAAGAAGGCGCCATGCACATCATCGCCGATGGCGTGGCGGGTCCGGCCATCGAGGGCGTGCCCGAGGTCGATGCGCGCGGCCAGGGCGGCCTGCTCGACGTGGCCCTGGCGCCCGACTTCGAAAGCTCGAACCGCATCTTCTTCTCCTTCGCCGAACCGCGTGACGGCGGCAACGGCACCAGCGTGGCGACGGCCGTGCTCGCCGAGGATGGCGAAGGCGGCGGCACGCTCGAAGATGTCGAAGTGATCTTCCGCCAGACCCCGGCCTATGACGGCCGGCTGCATTTCGGCTCGCGACTGGTCTTCGGCCCCGAGGGCGAGCTCTATGTCACCGTCGGCGAGCGCTCCGACGACGAGGTGCGCACCCAGGCGCAGGACCTTGGCTCCGGCTTCGGAAAAATCTTCCGCATCACGCCCGAGGGCGAGCCGTTCCCGGGCAATCCCTTCGCCGAGGTCGAAGGCGCCCTGCCCGAGATCTGGAGCCTCGGCCATCGCAACCTGCAGGCGGCGACGCTCGATGCCGAAGGCAGGCTGTGGACGGTCGAGCACGGACCTGCGGGAGGCGACGAGCTCAACCGCCCCGAAGCCGGCGTCAATTACGGCTGGCCGGAAGTCACCTATGGCGTCGAATATTCCGGCGCCGCGGTCGGCGAGGGCATCACCCAGAACGCGGAGACCGAGCAGCCGGTCTATTACTGGGACCCGGTCATCGCTCCTTCGGGCATGGCGCTTTATGAGGGCGACGCGTTCCCCACCCTCGAAAACACCTTCCTCGTCGGCGGGCTGATAACCCAGGACGTGGTCGTGCTGCATATCGCCGACGATCTGGTGGTGGCCGAGGAGCGCATCCCGGTCGGGGCCCGCGTCCGCGACGTGCGGGTCGGCCCCGACGGCGCCATCTACGCAGTGACCGAGGATCGCGACGCCGGTTCCTCGACCATCGTGCGCATCACCAGCGCCGAATGAATCCTGGCTGCGGGGCGGCATCGACCGCCCCGCCCTCATTCGAGGCTGTCCAGCACCCCGCGCGCCGCAGCACGGCCGGTGGCGAGGCATGCCGTCAGCAGATAGCCGCCGGTCGGCGCCTCCCAGTCGATCATCTCGCCGGCAACGAAGATGCCGGGCAGCGCATGCAGCTGATAATCCTCGCCGATTCCCGTCCAACGCACGCCGCCGGCGGCGGAGATCGCCCTGTCGATCGAGGCCGTGGCCGTGAGCGTCACCTTCAGGCGCTTCAGAACGCCGGCCAGCGCCGCCGGATCGAGGCCCGGCGCCTCGGCCGCCACCTCGCGCACCAGCCCCGTCTTCACCGCAGAAAGGCCGGCACCCTTGCGCAGCCGGTTGCTGAAGCTCGCCTTGCGCGGTTGTCTCGCCAGCGCCGCGGCCAGTTCGGCCTCGTCGCGCCCCGGCACCAGATCGAGGTGCAGCACGGCCTGCCCGGTGGCGGCGATCGCGTCGCGCAGACCGGAAGACAGCGTATAGATCACCCCGCCCTCGAGGCCCGTTCCCGTCACCACGCATTCCCCCGCCAGCCCGTCGGCGCGGATCGGCTTCAGCGGCTGGCCGGCGAAGCGTTCCGCGAACTTCGCGCTCCACCCGGCGACGAAGCCGCAATTGGCCGGCACGAAGGGCGCCGTCTCGACGCCCCGCTCGCGCAGCCAGGGCACCCAGCGCGCATCCGAGCCCAGTGCCGGCCAGCTCGCCCCGCCCAGCGCCAGCACGACGCGATCGAAGCGCCGCACCTGCCGCCCCCCGGGCGTTGCGAAAACCAGCGCGTCGCCGTCAAAGCCCTGCCAGTCGTGGCGCGGGGCGATGGTCACGCCCTGCCCGGCCAGCCGCGCCAGCCAGGCCCGCAGCAGCGGCGAAGCCTTCATCGTCACAGGAAAGATGCGGCCCGAGGTGCCGACGAAACTCTCGATCCCCAATCCCGTCATCCAGTCGCGGATGGCGCCGGCATCGAAGGCGCCGAGCGCCGGCGCCAGCATTTGCGCCGCCTCGCCGTAGCGGCCGCGCAGCCTGGCGCCTTCCTCGACATTGGCGATGTTCAGCCCTGACTTGCCGGCCATCAGGAACTTGCGCCCCACGGTCGGCCTTGCGTCGAACACCGTCACCGCAAGCCCCGCCGCCGACAGGATTTCCGCCGCCATCAGCCCGGCCGGGCCGCCGCCGATCACCGCAATATGCCTGTCCATCATCCCCCGCCGAGCCGGATTCGCGCCCCTGTTTAGCCGCCCCGCCATCGGCCGAACAGGCTTCCCCCCGCATTTGCCCCGCATGCAGATGTGATCGGGTTGCGCCCGCGATCTTCATTCTTCGTCAACCACACCGGGCGAGGATTCCGTGCATGATGCGAACGAAAGGACGGCCTTTGTGAACGCTGACATGCAAGCCGAGATCGAACGCCGCGCATATGCCTTCTGGGAAGAAGACGGCCGGCCGGAGGGCATGGACCAGGCCTATTGGTTCAAGGCGGTCTCCGAACTGGCCTCCGAAACCGCCACCGCCATCCGGCCACCCGCCCGCAAGCGCGCCCCGCGCGCGAAGAAAGCGGCCTGACGGTCCCACGAACCCGGCCCTGCCGTGCCTCCCGCGCAGGGCCGGTCCCTCGCCGCTGACAGGCGCTGTCGCGACGAACGCCTATCCTCGCTCCGGCCGGATGCATCGGAGCGAGCCAATGCGGCGCACACTTGCTAGACTTCGCGGACCTGGGCGAATCGGAGCCGCCGCATGTCGAAGGCCGAAAGGCTGTTCACGCTCGTCAACCTGCTGCGCGGGCGGCGCATGGCCGTCACCGCGCGCCAGCTGGCCGACGAGCTCGAAGTGTCCGAGCGCACCATCTATCGCGATATCGCGGCGCTGGCCGCCTCGGGCGTGCCGGTTTCGGGCGATGCCGGGGTCGGCTACATGCTGGCGCCGCGCACCCATCTGCCGCCGCTGATGTTCGCACCCGACGAAGCCCTGGCCCTGGTCATCGGCCTCAAATATGTCCGCGCCTTCACCGATCCCGAGCTGGCGCTGGCGGCCAACGCCGCCGAGCAGCGCGTGCGCGCCGTGCTCACCGATTCCATCAAGAAGGATCTCGAGAACCTGCCCTATCGCATCCCGGTGACGGGACGCTTCGCCGCCGAGCGCGAGCGCCACGCGCTGGTGCGCCACGCCATCGCCGACCTCAGAAAGCTCCGCATCTTCTATCGCAACGAAGCGGGCGAGGAAACGCAGCGTGTGATCTGGCCGCTGGGGCTGATGAGCTGGGGCGCGCTGTGGACCATCCTCGCCTGGTGCGAGACCCGCACCGCCTATCGCAATTTCCGGCTCGACCGCATTCTCGATCTCGACGTGCTCGAGGACGCCTATGAGGCGAGGGACGACATCTCCATCTCGCATTATTTCCGCGTCGAGATGGGATCCGAGGACCCGGCGTGAGCGGAGCCGCGCTGTCGGAGACCGGCGTGCTCTACGTCATGGCCGCCGATGCCGAGTTCGGCCCAGCGCTGCGCGCCCGCATCGCGCCACTGATGATCGGCATCGGCCCGGTCGAGGCCGGCGTCAACCTCGCCCGCCATCTGGCGCTGCGCGAGGTGGCCGGCGACGGCCCGCGCCTCGTCGTCTCGCTCGGCTCGGCGGGTTCGGATACGCTGGAGCAGGCGGGGCTCTATGGGGTGCGCTCGGTGCGCTATCGCGACATGGACGTCACCGCGCTGGGGTTCGAGAAGGGCGTCACGCCGCTGACCGGCCTGCCGGCCGAGCTCGACCTGAAGCTCACTTTGCCGGGCTATCCCACGGCGCAGCTGTCGACCGGCGCCGCCATCGTCAATGGCGACACCTATCGCGCGATCGAGGCCGACATGGCCGACATGGAAACGTTTGCCGTGCTGCGCGCCTGCCATTCGGCCGGCGTGCCGCTGCTGGCGCTGCGGGGCATTTCGGACGGGCGCGAGGGGCTGACGCAATATGAGGACTGGCTGCGCTATCTCGGGGTCATCGACGAGAAGCTGGCCGGGGCGGTGGACCGCATCGAAGCGCTGATGGCGGTTGGGGAACTACTCTAATGCCGGCGCCGCGAGCGGCGGAACATGGTCCATTTGCGCTGGCCGCGCACCAGGCTCCAATTGACCGGCGCCTGCAGGAACGGCAGGTCGATGGCCAGCAACAGCAGACCCAGCGGCAGCATCCAGATGCCCAGCACCGGCAGGAAGCTGAAAATCCCGCCGATCACCAGCAGGATGCCGAGCGGGATGCGGATCAGCCGCGCGCCGGGCAGGCGCAGGAAGGCGACGATGCGCGCCGCGATCGGGAAGCCGCGCTCGATGCGGTCGAAAAGCCGGTTGAGCCGGAACTGGTTCTTGCTGAAATGACGGCTGTCCAATAGCGAGCCTCCGGGGACGCATGGCCAGCATATGTGGTGCGGTCGGGCCGGCGCAAGGCATGGGGCCGCGTCAAAAATGCGTGTGGTGCGGCGGCGGGCGCGATCAGTGCCGCGTCACCGCGCTCAGCTCGGCGGCGATGTGTTCCCATTCCTGCGACACGCTGGCGGTCGCGCGCTTCTTGCCGGCGCGGCGATACCAGTAATCGGCATTGCCCATATCGGCCTCGATCCAGTGCAGCAGCGCATGCACCCAGTCGAAGGACTGCACGCCCTCCATCGCCTGGACGATGGAATGGGCCTGATCCCATTCGGGGCCGACGCGCAGCCCGCCCTTCTTCACCCACCACAGGGCCTGGAGCGGCTTGGACATGTCCTTGGGCGGCTCGGACCAGTCGAGGGTGGAAAAAACGTCTTGGGCCATCTTCAACCTTATCCCGCCCCGCCGAAGCGAGGGACGGTCCTATCCATAGCTGCGCCCGCCGCGGCGGGCGCCGGGCGGGAGGGAGATGCGGCCCATGGGCCGCCGATGATGCTCAGTTGGAAATAGTGAACCGCCCGGTCAGGGTCAACCTCGTGCCTCTCACCACCACGGCGCCGGCGCGAAGCTGCCGGCATTGCGCTCGATCACGCGGGCGGCGGCGAACAGGGTTTCTTCGTCGAAGGGGCGGCCGATCAGTTGCAACCCCAGCGGCAGCCCCTGCCCGTCCCGGCCCGCCGGCACGGCGATGCCCGGCAGCCCGGCCATGTTGACGGTGACGGTGAATACGTCGTTGAGATACATCTTCACCGGATCGGCGCCCAAATCCTGGTCGCCTATGCCGAAGGCGGCGGAGGGCGTGGCCGGCGTCAGGATGGCATCGACCCCGTCGGCGAAGGCCTGGTCGAAATCGCGCTTGATCAGCGTGCGCACCTTCTGCGCCTTGACGTAATAGGCATCGTAATAGCCGGCGCTGAGCACATAGGTGCCGATCATGATGCGCCGCTTCACCTCGCGCCCGAACCCGGCGGCGCGGGTGAGCTCGTACATGTCGGTGATGTCCTGGCCGGTGACGCGCAGCCCGTACCGCACTCCGTCATAGCGGGCGAGGTTGGAGGAGGCCTCGGCGGGCGCCACGATATAATAGGTCGGCAGCGCGTATTTCGTGTGTGGCAGCGAGATGTCCCTGATCGTCGCGCCTTCGGCCTTGAGCCAATCGAGCCCCTGCGTCCACAGCGTCTCGATCTCTTCCGGCATGCCGTCCATGCGGTATTCGCGCGGCACGCCGATGACGAGGCCCTTCACCCCGCGCTCGACGGCGGCGGCGAAGTCGGGAACGGCGAGATCGGCGCTGGTCGAATCCTTGGGGTCGAACCCCGACATCGACGTCAGAAGGATGGCGCAGTCCTCGACCGTGCGGGCGATCGGCCCGGCCTGATCGAGCGAGGAGGCGAAGGCGACCGTGCCCCAGCGCGAGCAGCGGCCATAGGTCGGCTTGATGCCGACCGTGCCGGTGAAGGCCGCCGGCTGACGGATCGAACCGCCGGTATCAGTGGCCATGGCGCCAGCGCACAGCCCGGCCGACACCGCCGCGGCCGAGCCGCCCGACGAGCCGCCGGGCACCAGCGGCGCATCGGAGCCGGCCGCCCGCCACGGGCTGACCACCGGGCCGTAATAGGAGGTCTCGTTGGACGAGCCCATGGCGAACTCGTCCATGTTCAGCTTGCCCAGCATCACCGCGCCGTCGCGCCACAGATTGGCGGTGACGCTCGATTCGTATTCGGGCCTGAAGCCGTCGAGGATGTGGCTCGCCGCCTGGGTGTGCACGCCCTTGGTGGCGAACAGATCCTTGATGCCGAGCGGAATGCCTTCAAGCGCCCCGCCCTCGCCGGCATCGAGCCGCGCCTGGCTAGCCCTGGCCATGTCGCGGGCGATATCGGGCGTCGTCGCGACATAGGCGTTGAGCGCCGCATTGGCCGCCTCGATGGCGCCGATATAGGCCTCGGTCAGCTCGGGGGCGGAGAAACGCTTGTCGCGAAGGCCTTTGCGGGCCTCGGCAAGGCTCAGTCTGGTGAGATCGGTCAACTGGCAACTCGCTCGGATTGTGGCAGCGTGTGTAGGGGCTCGCGCCCGGCGGGGCAACCTCGCCCGACGGGATCTATTCGACGACCTTGGGCACCATGAAGAAATCGTCCTCGCTCAGCGGCGCATTGGCGACCACCCTTTCGGCATAGTCGCCATCGCTGACCACGTCCTCGCGCTGGCGCAGCTGCATCGGCGCCACCGAGGTCATCGGTTCGACGCCCGCAACGTCGACCTCGCCAAGCTGCTCGACGAAGCCGAGGATCACGTTGATCTCCTCGCGATAGCTCTCGACCTCGTCCTCTTCGATGCGGATGCGGGCGAGCCGGCCGATGCGCTTGACCGTGTTGGCGTCGACGGACATGACGGAAACCTCGTGGAGACACTGACGCGCGGCTTTTAGCAATGCCGGCGCGGCAGACGCAATCGCTTAGACTTC
>JAEWHZ010000058.1 GCA_023387585.1 Pseudomonadota bacterium | reverse complement strand
CCCTGAGCCCTTGCAAATCCCGGCCCGTTTGGCCATATAGCGGATCGGGAGGTTGGCGCGGACGTGTTCCTCGCCAACCGGGTCAGGTGCGGAAGCAAGCAGCCCCAACGAGACCTTCACGGGTCGTTGCCAGCCTCCTACTCCAGCCTATGATGAGCCGCACGGTTCCAGGCGCATCCCGTAGATTTGCGCATGAGGAAGGGCACGATGGCTGACGCGCGCACCACGCCCTATCTCGTCCTGGCGCGCAAATACCGCCCGCGCGACTTCTCGACCCTGATCGGCCAGGAGGCCATGGTCAGGACGCTGTCGAACGCGTTCGCGCAGAACCGCATCCATCACGCCTTCATCCTCACCGGGGTGCGTGGGGTCGGCAAGACCACCACGGCCCGCATTCTGGCGCGCGCCTTCAACTATGCCGACGCCGAGGGCCCGCGCCCTACGCTCGACCTCGCCACCGAGGGCGTCCATTGCCGCGAAATCATCGAGGGGCGCCATGTCGACGTGGTCGAGATGGACGCGGCTTCGCATACCGGCATCGACGATATCCGCGAGATCATCGATTCGATCCGCTACGGGCCGGTTTCGGCGAAATTCAAGGTCTTCATCATCGACGAGGTGCACATGCTCTCGACGCAGGCCTTCAACGGCCTGCTGAAGACGCTCGAGGAGCCGCCGCCCTACGTCAAATTCATCTTCGCCACCACCGAGATCCGCAAGGTCCCGGTCACGATCCTGTCGCGCTGCCAGCGCTTCGACCTGCGGCGCATTCCGGCCGACGCCATGACCGGATATCTCAACGGCCTGCTCGAAGCCGAGGGCGTCGGCGCCAAGCCCGAGGCGCTGTCGATGATCGTGCGCGCCGGCGAGGGCTCGGCGCGCGACTGCCTGTCGCTGCTCGACCAGGCCATAGCCCATGGCAACGGCGCCATCGAGGCGGAAACCGTGCGCGCCATGCTCGGACTCGCCGATCGCGGCCGGATCATCGATCTGTTCGAGGCGGTGATGGGCGGGCGAATGCCCGAGGCCCTTTCCGTACTCGCCGGGCTCTACGAGATCGGCGCCGATCCGCAGACCGTCATCGCCGATCTCGCCGGCTTCGCTCATATCGTGTCGCGCATCAAGGTGGTGCCCGAGGCCGCCGACGATGCCGCCCTGACGCCCGAGGAGCGCCAGCGCGGCGCCGAACTGGCGAAACGTCTCGCCATGCGCGACCTCAGCCGCGCCTGGCAGATCCTGTTCAAGGGCCATGAGGAAGTGGGCCGCGCCGGCAATGCGATCGCGGCGGCGGAAATGGTTATCATCCGGCTCGGCCATGCCGCCGATCTGCCGGGACCGGACGAGGTGATCGCAAGGCTGCGCGGCGCGGGCGAGGCCGATTCTTCCGCCCCGCCCCCGACCGGCCAGGGCGCGCCGCCTGCTTCCGCGCCGCAGCTTTCCCGCCCGCGCTTCGAAGGCGGGGCCGCGCCGCAGGCTTTCGCCCAGCCGGCGCCGTCCGACGTTCCGCAGGCCAATGCCGCCAATCCCGCGAGCTATGCGGCGCTGATCGAGCTGGCGCGGGAAAAGCGCGACCTCATCGTCAAGCACGCGCTCGAGGCCGATATGAGCCCGGTGAATTTCTCGATCGGCCGCATCGAGGTGGCGCTGCGCGAGGGCGTCGACCCGGGCATCATCTCGACCCTGTCGGCGCGGCTGCAGAGCTGGACCGGCCAGCGCTGGCTGGTCAATGTCAGCGCCGACGCGCCAGCCTCGCCCACGCTTGCCGAGCAACGCAAGGCCAGACAGCAGATGGCGCAGGCCGGTGCCGCGCAAGACCCTCTGGTCCAGGCCATCCTGGACACGTTTCCCGGCGCCCACATCGTCAGGGTCGACGTCAACGACAAGACGGACGCGTTCGAGGCGCCCGCCCATCCCGATCCCGAGGAGGACGAATTTTGAAAGACATCATGGGCATGATGAAGGCCGCGAGCGAGATGAAGGGCAAGATGGAGGCCATGCAGGCCGAGCTTGCCGAACTCGAGGTCGAGGGCCAGGCCGGCGGCGGCCTCGTTACCCTACGCCTGTCGGGCAAGGGCGAGATGAAGGGCCTGACCATAGACGAGAGCCTGATGACGCCGGCGGAGCGCGAGGTGGTGGAAGACCTCATCATCGCCGCCCATGCCGACGCCAAGGTCAAGGCCGAGGAGCTGATGGCGCGCAAGATGGCCGAGGTCACGGCCGGCCTGCCGATTCCGCCCGGCATGAAGCTGCCGTTCTGAGCGATCGCGTACGCTGAATGGCCAATGGCGGCATCGAGATCGAGCAGCTCATCCAGCTCATGGCGCGCCTGCCGGGGCTGGGTCCGCGCTCGGCCCGGCGCGCCGTGCTGCACCTGATCAAGCGCAAGGACCAGCTCATGGTGCCGCTGACGACCGCGCTGGAGCGGGCCGTCGACAGCGTCAGGACCTGCGAAGTCTGCGGCAATATCGACACCGTCTCGCCGTGCCATATCTGCGCCGATCCGCGCCGCGCCGAGAGCGGGGTGCTGATCGTGGTCGAGGATGTCGGCGACCTGTGGGCGCTGGAGCGGGCTGGGGCGGGCGCGGTGCGCTATCATGTGCTCGGCGGCGTGCTGTCGCCGCTCGACGGCATCGGCCCCGAGGAATTGCGGCTCGATGAGCTGGTCGCACGCGCCGGAAACTTCAGCGAGATCGTCATCGCGCTAAACGCCACGGTCGAGGGCCAGACCACGGCGCATTTCATCACCGATCGCCTCGCCGGCAGTTCCGTCGCCGTCACCCGCCTCGCCCATGGCGTGCCGGTCGGCGGCGAGCTCGACTATCTTGACGAGGGCACGCTGACCCAGGCGCTCAAGGCCCGCACCGCGATGCGCTGATCAGCGCTCCGCGTCCGGACCATCCTCGTCCCCGTCCTCGATCCGGTGCCTTCCGTCCTCGTCGTCGGGCGCCAGCGCGTCGAGCCGGTCTTCGGGATCGATCGACAGTCCGCCATCGAACTGCGACAGCTCGCCCAGATCGGCCTGGTACCCGGCTTCGCGGCTCAGAGCCTCGATCTGCCCGTCGATCTCGACGAGAATGTCGGGCACGTCGGAATCCTCGAATTCGGGACCGGATTCACGGGCCACACGGTCGCGCAGCTCGCGCAGCCGGGCGATGCGGTCCTCGATCGGACGCGCGTCGTCGAGCGCGATGTCGTCGATCTCGACCTGGCTGATGGGCTGGCCCGGACCCAGCGAATAGACGCCGCTGTCGGGGGTTTCGTCTTCGGCCATGACGCGGCCGGGGCGGGTGTGAAGGCTCATGGC
>JAEWHZ010000377.1 GCA_023387585.1 Pseudomonadota bacterium | reverse complement strand
TCCTTGATCCACTGGGCCGGCTTGTCGCCGAAGCGCGTCTCGCGCGTCGAGGAAATGATCACGGCAATCTTGAGCTTGGACATTTAATTCTCCGGTCGGGGGATGAAATATGCCCCTCGTATGTGCGAGGCCCGGCCGGTGAAGCAAGCCGTGACGCGGATGTCCCATGGATACAAGAATGTGCCCGGACAAATAATTATCTTTTAATCACAACGGTTTACGGGAATGACGCAGAGAGAACGACACGCACTGTTCGATCATGGCGACCAATCGGGTGAGCTATTGGAGCGAGGCCGGCACGATTTGCGGGCCCTTCCGGTTCGCCCTCGCGACAAACAACGCCGGCGTCGTACTAACTCACCTATGCAATTGATTTCGGCACGGCGCGGGCGTTGGCTCATGTGACCTCGGAAGAGGAACACACAGGGGTAACACAACATGATCAACCTGATCCGCGCCTGCGTGCTGGCCGCGATAACGGTTCTCGCACTGAGTCCCGCCGCCTCGGCACTCGACCGGCGCGTGCGCATCCACAACCAGACGTCGTTCGACATGTATTATTTCTATGCTTCCAACACCGACGCCAGCACCTGGGAAGAAGACATATTCGGCAGCAGCATCCTGCCGGCCGGCCGCTATGTGACCATCAACATCGACGACGGCACGGGCTACTGCCTGTTCGACTTCAAGGCCGTGTTCTCGGACGGCGACGAAGTGGTGAGCTGGCGCAACAATGTGTGCGAGCTCGCCGATTTTTACTTCACGGAATAAGCACCAGCGCAACCTGACCCGCCGCTTTCCGGCAGCGGGTCAGGTTGTTGCGGGTTCACATGCGTTGCGGGTTCACATGCCCTGCGGGCCGCGCGAGATGGCGGCAAGCCCGGTGCGCACCACCTCGATCAGCCCGAGCGGCACCATCAGGGCGATGAACGAATCGATCTTGCTCGACTTGCCGGTGATCTCGAACACGAAGCTCTCGGTGGTGGCATCGACGATCTGGGCGCGGAAGGCATCGGCGAGGCGCAGGGTCTCGGCGCGCTGCTCGCCCGCCCCCTTCACCTTGATCAGCGCCAGCTCGCGCTCGAGCGAAGCGCCCTCGGCGGTCAGGTCGTGCACCTTGTGCACCGGCACCAGCCGCTCGAGCTGCAGCTTGATCTGCAGCAGCACCTTGGGCGTGGCCACGATGACCACGGTGATGCGCGACAGATTGCGCTCGTGCTCGGTCTCGCTCACCGTGAGCGAGTCGATATTGTAGCCGCGCGCCGAGAACAGCCCGGCGATGCGGGCGAGAATGCCCGGCTCGTTGTCGACCAGCACCGAGAAGGTATGGCGCTCGGGCTGGTCGGTCTCGCTGGTGAGGAAATAGGCCGAACCGGTCGGCAGGAGATTGGCGTTCATGTCGTGTCCCTCGCGCCGGCCTAGACCAGCTGCCTCCCCTTTTCGTCGATGATGTCCCCGATATTGGCCGTGTCGGGCAGGATGATCTCGTTATGCGGCTTGCCCGACGGGATCATGGGCAGGCAGTTCTCGTCCTTCTCGACCATGACGTCGAACAGCACCGGGCCGGGATAGTCGAGCATCTCGCGGATGGCGTCGTCGAGCTTGGCCGGATCGTCGCAGCGTATCCCCTTGCCGCCATAGGCCTCGGCGAGCTTGACGAAGTCGGGCAGCGATTCCGAATAGGAATGCGCATAGCGCCCGCCATGCAGCAGGTCCTGCCACTGGCGCACCATGCCCATGCGCTCATTGTTGAGGATGAATATCTTGATCGGCAGGCGGTACTGCACCGCCGTCGACATCTCCTGCATGGTCATCTGCACGCTGGCCTCGCCGGCGATGTCGATGACCAGCGCGTCGGGATGGGCGACCTGCACGCCGACCGCGGCCGGCAGGCCGTAGCCCATGGTACCCAGCCCGCCCGACGTCATCCAGCGATTGGGCTTGTCGAAGTGGAAATGCTGCGCAGCCCACATCTGGTGCTGACCGACCTCGGTGGTGATGTAGACGTCGCGGTCCTTGGTCAGCTCGTAGAGCCGCTGGATGGCGTATTGCGGCTTGATGGAGGTTTCGGACGGGGCATAGGCCAGCGAATTGACCGCGCGCCAGCGCTCGATCTGCTCCCACCACGGCGCGATGGCCTCGGTGCGCGGTTCGTTGGTCTTCGAGCGCCAGATGCGGATCATCTCCTCGAGCACCATCCCGCAATCGCCGACGATGGGGATGTCGACGCGCACGGTCTTGTTGATCTGCGCGGGGTCGATGTCGACATGGATCTTCGTCGAGTTCGGCGAGAAGGCGTCGAGCCGGCCGGTGATGCGGTCGTCGAACCTTGCGCCGATATTGATCATCAGGTCGCAGTCATGCATGGCGAGGTTCGCCTCGTAGGTGCCGTGCATGCCCAGCATGCCCAGCCACTGCTTCGAGCTGGCGGGAAAGGCGCCGAGCCCCATCAGCGTCGAGGTGACCGGGAAACCGGTGAGCTCGGCCAGCTCGCGCAGGTGCCGCGAGGCCTCGGGACCGGAATTGATGACCCCCCCGCCGGTATAGAACACGGGGCGGCGCGCCTTGAGCATCAGATCGACCGCGACGCGCACGGCCTCGGCATCGCCTCCGACGCGGGGCTTGTAGCTCGAATGGCGAAAACTTTCGGCATTGGGCTGGGTGTAAGTGCCGAGCGCGAACTGCACGTCCTTGGGGATGTCGATGACGACGGGGCCGGGACGGCCGGTGGTGGCGATGTGGAAGGCCTCGTGCAGGACGCGCGGCAGGTCCTCGACGTTCTTCACCAGATAATTGTGCTTGGTGCAGCTGCGCGTGATGCCGACCGTGTCGCATTCCTGAAAACCGTCGGTGCCGATCAGCGAGGTCGGAACCTGCGCGGTGATGCACACCAGCGGAATCGAATCCATCAGCGCGTCGGTGAGCCCGGTGACGGCATTGGTGGCGCCGGGACCGGAGGTGACGAGCACGATGCCGGGCTTGCCGGTCGAGCGCGCATAGCCCTCGGCCATATGCGTCGCGCCCTGCTCGTGGCGCACCAGCACATGGGTGATGACGTCCTGCTGGAAGATCACGTCGTAGATCGGCAGAGCCGCACCGCCGGGATAGCCGAAGATATGGGTCACGCCCTGATCAATGAGCGCCTGGACCACCATCTCCGCCCCGGTCATCTTCTCAGCAATCTGCTGGGGCATCTGTCTTTTCCTTCCTCACCTTGCGGGCTTTCGCTCGAAATCCCGCCGAACCGTTCAGGGCAATAAAAAAGGCCCCTTTCGGGACCTTGCTCGGCGCACCAGCTTTCGCGCGGGAGATTATCCCACGGAACCGATGCGCCCCACTACTACGAGAATGAAGGACCGCACGGGCCTCTCCTCAAAAACGACCCATGCTCCATAAATTGTCGCTGTGCGCGCGTCAAGCCGGCATGCCCCTCGCAAATTCGATGCACGGGAGACGTCGAAATCGCGGCGGCGCGTTCGTTGAGGGGATGAAGCCAAGAAGGAGATGAAGATGAGCAATCCGAAAACCGATCGCGAGCTGGTGCTCGACCGGCTGATCGACGCGCCGCGCCAGGCCGTGTGGCGGTGCTGGACGGAGCCGGAGCTGCTGCGCCAGTGGTTCGCGCCAAAACCCTGGACGACGCCCCGGGTCGAGATCGACCTGCGGCCCGGCGGCGCCTGCAACACCGTGATGGCCGATCCGGAGGGCAAGGAATTCCCCAATCCGGGCTGCTATCTCGAGGTGGTGCCGGAGGAACGGCTGGTGCTCACCGACGCCATGACCGCCGGTTTCTTGCCTGTCGACGGCAAGCCGTTCATGGTGGCGAGCATCGAGCTGAGCGACGAGGGCGGCAAGACCCGCTACGTGGCGACGGCCCGACACTGGAGCGCCGAGGACCGCGAACAGCACGAGAAGATGGGTTTTCACGAAGGCTGGGGCCAGTGTGCGGACCAGTTGGAGGCGCTGGCGAAGACGCTCTGACGCCGGCCTTCATCGCCTCTCGGCCGGCAGAGCCGCAAGGCGCCGGTCGAGCTCGGCGAGCAGTGCGACCTTCTCCGGATCGGCGAGCAGCTCCACCGCCTCGGCATAGCCGGCCCAGCGGCGCTTGCGCTGGTGCTCTTCCAGCCAGCTCTCGCTCTCATGCAGCACTTCGAGCCCGTAAAGCTCGATCTCGACGCGCGCTTCCGGGTCGGCGTTGAGCGTGTTGCCATAGCGCCCGAGCGGCTCGGTCGAGACCCGGCCCTCGACGCCGGCCTCCTCCTCTGCCTCGAGCGCGGCGCTGTCCCATGGCGTCATGTCGCCGGCGACCCCGCCCTTGGGAAACAGCCAGCGCGCCGAGCGGCGCGAGGTAATCAGCAGATATTCGATGTTCTCGCCGCTGCGGCGCCATGGGATCACGCCCGTCTGGGCCGGCGCACACGTGTGCACATCCTCCCGCGCCCGCGCCCCGATCGGGAGCACGGCGGGGATGCGGAACAGCCGGCGGAACAGCGCGCTGATACCCATCTTCCCTCTGGATCGGCCCGCCGGATCAAACCGCGCAGGCCTCACAAAACTCGTTCGCCGCGCTCCCGGAGCGCCGGGGCGCGCCCGGCGCGGGAATCACCTGAACATGGTAACAAAAAAGGCCCCCGAAGGAGCCTTTCTCGTCCCATCGGGAAATTTCGCGTCAGCCGCGCGGGCAGACGTCGACGTAACGCGTGCCGTTCGGACGCTCGTAGACGCAGCGGTTGGGATCGCTTTCGAGGCGGCCGAGGACGTTGCCGGCGGCAGCGCCGACGACACCACCAATGCCGGCGCCAACGGCGGTGCCGACGATATTGCCCGTAGTGGCGGCACCAACGATGGCGCCGGCACCGGCGCCAACGGCGGCGCCCGTCTGAGTGCTGGTGCAGGCAGCCAGGGAAAGCGTGGCTGCGGCGATGATCAGAAACTTGTGCATGAGACCCTCTCGTACAGGACGTGTGCCCCCCAAATGTTTCGGCACACAGCTTGGTTCCGATTCAACCGGGTCGAAACTAAGGCAAACTGTTAACGAGTTGCACGAAAGGCACAATCGACGCCGACAAACAACCATCCCGCGATCATGACGGTGCCGAAGACGGGCGCCAGCGGGCCGAGCCCGAAGCCGAGGCCGAGCCGCATGGCCATGTCGGCGACGAAACCGAGCGTGCCGGCCGCCAGAACGCCCCGCGCCGCAAGCGACCGACGGGACTGCGCCGGCCACGCCGCAAAGACGAGGAATACCGGCGCATGGGCCAGCGCGATCAGCGCCAGTGCCGAGGCCGGCCCGGCCGCCGCATGCGAGGCCAGCGCCGCCCCGGCGACGCCCCCGGCGCCGAAAAGCCCGGCCAGCGCCCCGAACAGGCGCGATGCGGTATCGGCGGGTCGGGCGGCGGGCGGGCTCATGGCAATTCCTTCACGGGTTTTCATCACCGGGCAATTCGGATACTGGTTCCGGTCCATCCGGAAAAGGTGACTTATGGACACGCGTCCGACATCGGCCGCGAGCCTGCCTGCCGCTTCGAGCGCACGCGGTGCATGGCTCAGCGAGCTGCGCGCGACATTCGCTTTGGCCTGGCCGCTGGTCGTCGCCCAGCTGGCCCAGAACCTGTTCTACACGACCGACGTCATCATGATGGGATGGCTCGGGCCGCAATTCCTTGCGGCCGGCGCGCTGGCCTCGGCCTTCATGATGCCGGTGCTGCTGCTCGGTATCGGCATCGTCGGCGCGGTGGCGCCGCTGGTGGCGCAGGCGCGCGGCGCACGCGACATCAAGGCGGTGCGGCGCGTGGTGCGCCAGGGCTTCTGGGTGAGCCTCGTGCTGTCGGTCGCGCTGATCCCGGTGCTCTACCAGATAAAGCCGATCTTCGGCCTGCTCGGACAGGATCCGGAAACGGCGCTGCTGGCCGAAACCTACATCCAGATCGCCGCCTGGGCGGTGGTGCCGCAATTGCTGATCATCGTGCTGCGCTCGCTGCTGTCGGCGTTCGATGCGACGCGCGCCATCCTGCTGGTCACCGTGGTCGGCGTCGTCATCAGCGCGGCGAGCAACTATCTGCTGATCTTCGGCAATTTCGGCTTTCCGCGGCTCGAGCTGCGCGGGGCCGCGATCAGCACGGTGGCGATCAACTGGCTGATGTTCGGCCTGTTGCTGCTTTATGTGCTGCGCCACCAGCGGTTCCGGCGCTTCCATATCCTCTTGCGCCTGCTCAAGCCGGACTGGCCGCGCTTTCGCGAAATCTTCGTCGTCGGCGTCCCCATCGGCATGACCATCCTGGCCGAGGTGTCGATGTTCAGCGCTGCTGCCCTGCTGATGGGCCGGCTGGGCACGGACGAGGTCGCGGCCCATGCGGTGGCGCTGCAATGCGCCTCGACCGCCTTCATGGTGCCGCTCGGCATCGGCATGGCGACGACGGTGCGCGTCGGCATCGCCTACGGCCGCAACGACCCAAGGGGCGTCGGACGCGCCGGCTGGATCGGGCTGGTGGTCGGCACCGGATTCATGGTGCTCACCGCGCTGCTGTTCTTGACCAATGGCGAATTCTTCGTGCAGTTGTTCCTCGATCCGGCACAGGCGGGCAACGCCAATGCGCTACGGCTCGCGGGCACCTTCCTGATCATCGCCGGCGTCTTCCAGGTGGTCGACGGCGCGCAGGTGGTCGCCGCCCATGCCCTGCGCGGGCTGAGCGACACGGCGGTACCGATGCTCATAGCGCTGGCGGGCTACTGGGCCGTGGGCATGCCAATCGCCTGGATCGGCGCGTTCGTGCTCGATTGGGAGGGCGTGGGCATCTGGATCGGGCTGGCCTCGGGCCTGGCCGCGGTCTCGGTGGTGCTGGTGGCCCGTTTCGCCATGCGCGAGCGGCTGGGGCTGATGACGCCGAGAGTGGTCTAGGTTTCGAGCCTGCGCCAGTCGCCCATGCGGTTGCGCAGCCAGGTGCCCTGGCGCTTGGCATATTGCCGGGTGGCGGTGACGGCGCGGGCGATGGCGGTGTCGCGGTCGATCCCGCCGGCCAGCCAGTCGGCGATCTCGCGCACGCCGATCGCCTTCATCGCCGGCAGGCTGGGATCGAGGTCCAGCGCCAGAAGCCGTTCGACCTCGGCGACGGCGCCGCTTTCGAACATGGTGGCGAAACGCGCGGCGATGCGCTGGCGCACCGCCTCGCGCGGCGGCTCGAGCACCAGCTTTTCGAGCCGGCATCCGCTCAGCGGCCCGGGAGGCTGGGCGGCCAGATGGGCCGATAGCGGCACCCCGGTGGCGCGCTTGACGGCGATGGCGCGAACAAGCCGCTGCGGGTCGGCGACGCCGAGCCGTGAAGCGGTTCCGGGGTCTTCCGCTTGCAGCAGGCGCAGGCGCCCTGCCCCGTCCAGCGCTTGAATCTCTTGCTGAACCGCTTCGAGCACCGCGCGAGGAACCGGCGGGATCTGGGCGACTCCATTTATCAGCGCTTCGAAGTAAAGCCCCGTCCCGCCGACGAAAATCAGCTCGGTCGCAGGGTCGAGATTTTCGATCAGATCCTGCGCCGCGCGCAGATAGGCGCCGGTGGAAAAGCGCTCGGCGGGCGGGACAAAACCATAGAGGTGATGCGGCACGCGCGCCATGTCGGCTTCGTCCGGCCGCGCGGTGATCACGCGCAGCTCGCCATAGACCTGCAGAGCGTCGGCATTGACGACGACGCCGCCGCGCTCCTCGGCCATGCGCAGCGCCAGGGCCGACTTGCCGCTCGCCGTGGGACCGGCTATCAAAACCGCGCGGCGCAGGCCCATGCGCGAAAATCCTTCTTCTTCATTGCCTTGCGAGTCCGGCATGCAGGTCCTCTGCCTGATCACCAACCCCGCCGATCCCGAACTCGATGCCGCACTGGCAGCGCGGGTGCACAAGGAGGTCGGCGGCGAGATCAACTGGCTCAATCACGGCATTGCCTGCGAGATCGCCGCGCCCGTGTCAACGAACCCGGCGGCGGCGGCGCGCGATCTGGTTGCCGGCAAGGCCGTGGACGTGGCGCTGCTGCCGGCCGAGGGGCGGCGCAAGCGGGTGCTGCTGGCCGACATGGATTCGACCATGATCAACGAGGAATGCATCGACGA
>JAEWHZ010000373.1 GCA_023387585.1 Pseudomonadota bacterium | reverse complement strand
CCCGGCCGCCCGCTCGCCCGCGCCATGCGCGAGGCCTTCGAATCCTATGGCTACGAGACCTCCGGCTGGTCCGGCCGCGCCGGCGACGACCGGGCGCGACAGATCGTCCTGGTCCAGGCGCAGTCGGATGGCGAGATCGTCCAGTTCCTGTCGCGCCACCCGGCCAGCGGGGTGCTCGGCGCCGCCCCGCTCGCCAATGCGCCGCTGCCGCGCCTGCCCGAAAGCGTCGCGACGCTCATCGACCTGCTCGACGCCAAGGCCGGGCGGCATATGAGCTGCCTCGTCGCCATTTCGGGCGATGCCGTCACCTTCCTGTCGGCGCGCCCGGTGCAGGCCGGCGTCGGCGCCGAGCTCGAGGCCGCAACCGACCGGGTAAGGCGCCGGACATGGACGGCGCAGAACGCGGTCAACCGCACCGATCCGGCCCGTCTCGCGCTGCTGCTGCACCCGCGGCTCAGCGCGGTGGGCGACACCCATCCGCTCGCCATGGGGCTCGGCGTGTCGCCCGGCGCCGCGTCCGGGCATATCGCCTTCACCGCCGAGGACGCCGCCCGCCTGCGCGCGCGCGGCAAGCACTGCATCCTCGTCGTCACCGAGACCGGCCCCGGCGACATCGAGGGCATGCGCGCCGCCACCGGCATATTGACCGCGCGCGGCGGCATGACCAGCCATGCCGGCGTGATCGCGCGCATCACCGGCAAGCCCTGCGTCGCCGGCGTGCGCACGCTGTCGATCGACCTCGCCGACATGAGCTGCCGCATCGGCGAGCGCCAGTTCCGCGCCGGCGACCGGCTGACCATCGACGGCACCGACGGCTCGGTCTATGCCGGGCACCTGCACCTCACCCAGCCGCAGATCGGCGGCGCGCTGGAAAAGCTGCTCGACTGGTCGGATGCCAGCCGCACCATCGCCGTGCGCACCAATGCCGAGACCGTCGAGTCGGCGCGGACCGCCCTCAGCTTCGGGGCCGAGGGCATCGGACTGGCGCGGTCGGAGCACATGTTCTTCTCGCCCGAGCGCATGCTGGCGCTGCGGCGCATGATCCTGTCCGAGGACGAGCGCGATCGCATGCGCGCGCTCGACGGTCTGGTCGAGTTCCAGACCGGCGATTACGCCGCTCTGTTCGAGACCATGGCCGGCAAGCCAGTGACGGTGCGCCTGTTCGATCCGCCGCTGCACGAATTCCTGCCGCGCAGCGACGAGGAGATCGACGAGACCGCCGCACGGCTCGGCATGGCGGTGCGCGCCCTGCGCCTCCGGCTCGAGCGCCTGGCCGAGGTCAATCCCATGCTCGGCCATCGCGGCGTGCGCCTCGCCATCACCTATCCCGAGATCCTGCAGATGCAGATGCAGGCGCTGCTGGCCGGCGCCCGCCAGGCGGGAGAGAGGGTTTCCGGCCCGATCGAACTGGAGGTCATGGTGCCGTTCGTGTCGACGGCCACCGAGGTCGCCTTCGTGCGCGAACGGGTCATGGCGCTGGTCGGCAGCTCGGGCCTGCTGCGCTCCGACCGCTTCCGCTTTTCCTTCGGCACCATGATCGAGCTGCCCCGCGCCTGTCTCAGGGCCGGCGACATCGCCTCGATGGTCGATTTCTTCTCCTTCGGCACCAACGATCTCACCCAGACCACCTTCGGCATCTCGCGCGACGACGCGCCCACCTTCCTTGCGGCCTATCAGCGCAAGGGCATCTATGAGCGCGACCCCTTCGTGTCGCTGGACGAGAAGGGCGTGGGCGAGATGATCGCGCTGGCCGTCGAGCGCGGCCGCGCCGCCAATCCGCGCCTCAAGATCGGCATCTGCGGCGAGCATGCCGGCGATCCCGCATCGCTGCATTTCTTCGCGCGGCTGGGCGCCGATTACGTGTCCTGCTCACCCTATCGTGTCCCCGTGGCGCGGCTGACCTTGGCGCAAGCTTGAGGTTAAAGGCATAGTATGAGCCCGCAGGCCCCCAGAAGGCCGACCAAGAGGAGATCGACCCGCCCGTGTTCCGACCAGTCCTGACCGCCCTCGCCCTGGCCGCCCTCACCTCCGTCGCTCACGCCCAGTCCGATGCCGGGCAATGCATCGACATCGCCAACGACCAGCAGCGCCTTTCCTGCTACGATCAGATTTTTCGCCCGGTCACCGAGACGCTGGGCAGCGTGGTGCTGCAATCGGAGCAGACCATTCCGTCCCAGCCGAGCGGACGCGACTATGCGCGCATGATCGTCGCCTGCCATGCCGAGGGCCTGGTGGTGCGCTTCAGCTTCGCCGGCAACATCATGTCGCTGACGGGCTCCAATGTCGGCATCAGCTTCCAGCGCGACCTGTCCCGCGCCTCCGCCATGAGCCTGCCCACCAACGCCACCAATACCGAGCTGGTGCTGAACGGAACGCCGCAGGTGGTTCAGTTCCTGCAATCGTTGCAGGGGGCCAACAACCTCACCGCCAGGGTGACGCCGGCCAATTCGCGCTCGCTCAATGTGCGCTTCCGGGTCAGCGACATCGCCGAACGCGTCGCCCCCGTCGTCAACGCCTGCAACTAGCCGCCCTCCCTCATCGAGCCCCACAAATGCCCCCTCGCGACCATCTTGCGGTCGTGAGGGTGCCGGCATGTCTGTGTTTACCCGGCGATAACCCTAATCGGAGATCATCCGAAAAGTCGGCATTCTAGCGTCACTTTCGCCGGCGATCGTTTGTGTTCGCGTAGTTGAGTTGTGTTCGATGGCCCCAACGAGCCGGCCGGTCGGGTCTTCCCGGTCCCGTAGACCTGTGCGCCGCCGACCCGTGTTCGGTTCCGTCCTCGCGATGGGCCTGGCCGTGTCCGCCTATGCCGGGCTGACCGGCGACGCCGGAAGCCCCGCCAATATCGCCACCGCCTCGCTCGGGCTCGCCCCCGAGCTTGCGCAAGCCAGCATCAGCTTTGCTGGCACGGATGCCGTCGTCACCGGCTCGGTCGACCATCTGTTCGCCAGCGCCGGCTTCACCGGCCCCAACCGCGCCGAAAAGACCGCCCGCGTCCGTCCCGCCGTCGACGTGGTCGAGATGACCGCTTCGTTCCAGGAAGTCCGCCGGCGCATCGCTTCGCTGCGCAACCCCGGCGATGTCGATTTCGGCCAGTCGAGCGTCGCAGATGCCGATATCGACGCGCCGGAAGCCGGGCCGCGCATTTCGGTGGCGGTGGTCGATCCGGCCGAGATCGCCCGCGGCGCCGGACAGGCGGCGCTCGAGGCCATCGACGGCATCGCCCCGCCAAACGTCGCCAACGCCCCCCTGCCCCTTGCCGCCTCCGAACAGCTCGCCTATGCGCGCGCCAACGCTCCGGTCAGCGATGGCTATACCAGCGGGGAAAGCATGCAGGTGGCCGAGCGCCAATTGTGGTGCCTCGCCACCGCCATCTATTTCGAGGCGCGCGGCGAGTCCTATCGCGGCCAGGTCGGCGTGGCCCAGGTGGTGCTCAACCGCGTGCGCGACCACCGCTACCCCGACACCGTCTGCGCCGTGGTGTTCCAGAACCAGCACCGGCGCAATGCCTGCCAGTTCTCCTTCGCCTGCGACGGCATCCCCGACACGGTCAACGACCGGCGCTCCTGGGCGCAGGCCGAGGAAATCGCCAAGAAGGTCACGAGCGGCGAGCTCTATCTGCCCGAAGTCGGCACCGCGACCCACTACCACGCCACCTATGTGCGCCCCGGCTGGGCCCGCCGCATGGACCGCGTCACCCAGATCGGGCTGCACGTCTTCTACAAGTTCAAGCGCGGCTGGCTGTTCGGCTGACCCGCTCTCAGCACAGCACCGCGTCGGGGCCGATCTGGCAGGCCATGCCCGTGCCGGTGCTCACGAGGCGCCTTCCGTCCGGCAGCGCCAGGTCGATGAACGAGGATCCCTGCGCCAGCCGGCCGGCGACGATCGGCCCGGCGAAGTCCGTCACGATCACCGCGAACGATCCCGCCGTCTCGACGCGCTCGGCGTCGATGCCGGGATAGAGCACATGCGACGAGGCGAAGCCGTCGGTCGAATAGGTGCCGGTTTCGGTGGTCGCGATGTCGACATAGCTGACATTGCCATAGCCGATCTTCATCACCCGCGCATTGGAGCGCGGCTCGGTCGCCACCCAGTCCTGATGGGTGATGCGGTAGTCGGCCTGTCCGATCCGCACCAGCGCGTCGGGGTCGATGCCATTGGCCGTCGCCGCCTCGTCGGCGAAGACGAAGCCGGGACCGATCGCCGCCAGCGCGGTTGCGCAGATGGCGCCGAGCGTCATGCCGATGAGCATATGGCGGTCCGGCAGGTCCATGGCGTGTGTCCCATTTTGAAACGGCGATCTGCCGTTCTTAACCCCGCGCTAACCGGTTTGGCGACCGAGCCGGCGCGTTAATCTTGGGTTAAGGTTAACGGGACAGTACCGCCGCGATCTCCTCGAAACGCGTGACGAACCGGTCATGCGCCTCCCGCGTCGGCCAGGGCCGGATCAGCCGCTCGAAATCCTCGAGATCGAAATGCCCCAGCTGCGGCTCGCCGAAAAAGCGCCGCGCCTCCTCCGGCGAGAAACCGGCCAGATGCACCGCCTCGTGATAGGCCGCCTCGCGGTCCGCCTTCTTGATCTGCTTGACCAGCGCGGCAGGCGCCGCCGCCGGCAAGCCGAAGCGTATATGCACGGCCGAAAGCAGGCGTTCCTCCACCGTCTTGTAATTGCCGCCCATGGCGGATTTGAACGGGGAGATGATGTCGCCCATCACATATTCGGGCGCGTCGTGCAGCAGGGTGAACAGGCGTGCCACGGCGTCGGCCTCCGGCCAGCTGCCGAGCAGCAGTTCGAGCACCAGCACCGAATGCTGCGCCACCGAAAACGGATAGTCGCCCTGCGTCTGCCCGTTCCAGCGGGCCACCCGCGCCAGCCCGTGCGCGATGTCGGACAGCTCGACGTCGAGCGGCGAGGGATCGAGGATATCGAGCCGACGGCCGGACAGCATGCGCTGCCAGGCCCGCTGGGATGCGCGCGCCATATCTGTCTTCCAGGAACGATGTCGGCAGACGCTATTCGTCCGAACCCGATTCGCCAAACCGATAGCTGGCCCATTCGGGCAGTTGCAGCGTCACCGCCGCGCCGTCGACCGTCACCGCGTCGACATCGGTGATGCGGTCGAGCCGCACTATGGCCACCGCCCTGCCCCCGGCGCCGCGCCCGATGCTGCCCGCCTCGCGCGTGCCGGCAACCACCGGCGTGCCCGCCGGCGCATCGGTGCCCGAAACGATCACCGGGCGCCGACGCGCCGTGCCGCGATGCTTCATGCGGCTCACGACCTCCTGGCCGACATAGCAGCCTTTCACGAAGTCGATGCCGTCGAGCAGATCCATGCCGATATCGTGGGCGAACACCTCATTGGCGCCGAAATCCGGCCCCAGCTCGGCAATGCCCCGGTCGATACGCGCGGCGTGATAGGCCGTATCGTCCCCATCGGCGGTGCCCGCTTCGGCCCGTTCGACGATGGCACGATGGCCGACCCCGCCCGCGCGGATATCGGCATAACCGATCCCCTGCCCCACCGGCCCGGGCGACCACAGCACGGCATGGCTGTCGGCGAGCGAGGCGATCTCCACCTTGGCGCGCAGGCGGTAAAGGCTCATGCGCTTGACGAAGCCGTCGAGCGTGCCGGCATCGATATCGGCATGATAGGCCCCGTCGAAAAAGCTCATCAGCCCCTCGGCCTGCACCTTGCCCTGCGCCGAGAGCAGCGCGAACCAGCACCCCTCGCCCTGTGGCGGCGGATCGAGCCGTCCGGTCAGCGTGTCGTTGAGCAGCTTGCCGGCGTCTGGACCGGTGAAACGCACCACGGCGCGGCTCGAAAGCAGGTGGATCGGCATCGATTGTTCCTTGCCTTTGCCGCCCCGAGCGGCAAACAACACTCTCACAGACAACGAGGCGAGACATGGCGCGGTACGCAACCATTTTCAAGCACGGCACGGTGGTCAACCAGGACGGGCGCCACGCCATCGATATCGGCGTGCGCGATGGCCGCATCGTGGCACTCGGCGACCTGTCGCAGGCCGAAGCCGAAACGACCGTCGATTGCACCGGCCTGCATCTGCTGCCCGGCGTCATCGACACCCAGGTGCATTTCCGCGAGCCGGGCCTGACGCACAAGGAAGATCTCGAATACGGCTCGCGCGCCGCCGTCATGGGCGGGGTGACCGGGGTGTTCGAGATGCCCAACACCATTCCGCTGACCACCAGCCGCGAAACCTTCGACGACAAGATCGCCCGCGCCACGGGCCGCATGCATTGCGACTTCGCCTTCTATATCGGCGGCACGCACGAGAATGTCGGCGAACTCGCCGAGCTCGAACGCCTGCCCGGCTGCGTCGGCGTCAAGGTGTTCATGGGGTCTTCCACCGGCTCGCTGCTGGTGCCGGACGACGATGGCGTCGAGGCCATATTGCGCGCCATCTCGCGCCGCGCCGCCTTCCACTCGGAGGACGAATATCTGCTCGAATCGGGCAAGCACCGCCAGATCGCCGGCGACCCCTCCAGCCATCCGGTCTGGCGCTCGCCCGAAGTGGCGCTGAGCTCGACGCAGCGGCTCGTCGGGCTTGCCCGCAGAACCGGCAAGCGCATCCATGTGCTCCACATCTCGACGGGCGAGGAAATGGACTATCTCGCCGCCCATAAGGACGTCGCCAGCGTCGAGGCGACGCCGCACCACCTCACCCTCGACGAGACCGCCTATCAGCGGCTCGGCACCTATGCGCAGATGAACCCGCCGGTGCGCGACGCCGCCCATCGCGCCCGCATCTGGGCCGGCATCGCCAATGGCGTCGTCGACATCCTCGGCTCCGACCACGCCCCGCATACGCGCGAGGAAAAGGACCACCCCTACCCGCAGTCGCATTCCGGCATGACCGGGGTGCAGACGCTGGTGCCGATCATGCTCGACCATGTCGCTTCGGGTCGGCTCAGCCTCGAGCGCTTCGTCGACCTCACCAGCGCCGGCCCCAACCGCGTGTTCGGCATCGCCAACAAGGGCCGCATCGCCGTGGGCTACGATGCCGACCTGACGATCGTCGACCTCAAGCGTCGCGAGACCATCACCCACGGCTGGATCGAATCGAAGTCGCAATGGACGCCCTATGACGGCGTGAGCGTCACCGGCTGGCCGGTCGGCACCGTGGTGCGCGGCGAGCGGGTGATGTGGGAGGGCGAACTGACCTCGCCCGGCACGGGGCGGGCGATGCGCTTTCTCGAAACCCTGCCGGCCGAATAAAACCTACTGAAGCCGGCGTTCGAGATTGTATTCGCCGGCGCGCACCTTGTCGGGAAGCTGGGCCAGCATTTCGGCCGTCAGTTCTTCGCCGCACAGCCGCACGAAGGTCGCCAGCGCCGCGAACAGCGAGGCATGGGCGAGCGATTCGCTTTCCACACCGTCTTCCTCGGCGGAATTCCAGGCGTCGGCGAGATATTCGAGCGCCAGTTGGCGCTCGTCCTGTTCGCGTTCGAGGCTGGCTGCGCTCATGCTGCCGAATATGGGTTTTGCGGTGCTCATGGTGCCGGGTTAACACGCGCCCGGCCGCGCGCCAGCCAGGAAGTAACGTGAAGGTTAACGCCCGCTGCGAAGTTGTTCATAACCGCGTTTTTCCTATTCAGAATAGCGGGTGTGGATATCTCGCGCGACCTCGGCCGCCTCGGCGGCGAGCCGCAGAAACGCCTCGCGCGCCGCCGGCGTGCAACTGCGATGAAACCGCGAATAGGCCCGGAATCCGGCGTTGAACGCCCCCGCCAGCCGCTGGCGCCGGTCCTCCGCCGGCTCGTCCAGCGCGATCAGCTCGGCCATCTGCGCCCGCCAGTCCTCGCTCCCCGCCTCGCATAGCGGCTGCAGGAAATACAGGCTCCCCATGATCTCCGCCAGCCGCTCCATCTGCCGCTGATAGGGTGGATCGATCGCCAGCGCCGGCTGGGCAAGCCCGGCGGCGAGCAGCATGGCGGCGATGGCGGCGCGGATTTTCATGGGCTCACGATATCACCCCCGCGCCAGCCGCGCGAAGGCCCTTTCGATCACATCGTAAAGCCCGGCCGTGGTGCGCAAGTCCTTGATTTTCTTGGGTTCGACCCAGGCATGGTCGGCAATCTCGTCCGAGGCGACAATGTCGCCCTCATAGCTGGCGCTGACATAGACGGCGAGCCGCCAGACATCCTCGGAGCTGCGCAGCGCCTGCGTTTCGACATGCAGCGGATCGCCGACCACGAGCCCCAGTTCCTCGGCCACCTCGCGGATCGCCGTCTCCGCCGGCGTCTCCCCCGCATCGCGCCTTCCGCCCGGCAGCGTCCAGAAATTCCGATAGGGCGCGAAAGCGCGCTTGATCAGCAGCACCCTGCCCTGCTCGACGATGGCGATGCTGGCCGCGTTGGCGTCGGCCTCCTGGTGCGGCACTTCGGTATCCTGCATTGTCTGGCGCGTCCGACGGGCATAGCTATGCCCGTACCGGCTGACAAGAAGGGAGCAAGGCGCAAGGATGTGCGGACGCTATGCGATGACGCTGCCGCGCCAGGCGATCGAGGCGCTGTTCCCGCTGTCGCGGCCGCCGGAACTGATTGCGCGCTACAATATCGCCCCGACCCAGCCGATCCTCGCCATCTGGCAGGACCACGGACGGCGCGAGGCGCATCTGGCGCGCTGGGGCTTCGTTCCGCGCTGGGTCAAGGACCCGCGCGATTTCCCGCTGCTGGTCAATGCCCGCGCCGAGAGCATGGCCGAAAAGCCGGCCTTTCGCGACGCCGTGCGCCGCCAGCGCTGCATCGTGCCGGCCTCGGGCTATTACGAATGGCGCACCGACGGCCCGCGCAGCAAGCAGCCCTTCTACATCACCCTGGCCGACGATGAACCGATGATGCTGG
Source organism: Pseudomonadota bacterium (assembly GCA_023387585.1). Lineage (GTDB taxonomy): Bacteria > Pseudomonadota > Alphaproteobacteria > Rhizobiales > Devosiaceae > Devosia. Next base: position 8,997 of record JAEWHZ010000373.1, on the reverse strand, counting down.
CCGGGCTTTGGTCGACATGGAGTGGCCCGAATGGCGAGGAGATCGACACCGTCGCCACCATCACGCTCGAAGCCAACGCACAGCTCGCGGCGATCCATAACCGCATGCCGCTCATCCTGAGGGGCGATGCCGTCGACGCCTGGCTCGATACCGCCGCCATCGGCGCCAGCGCGACCGCACTCGTCCGGCAACTGCCGGAAGGCGCTGTGAAATTCCATCCCGTCTCCAGACGCGTCAATTCGGCCCGCGACGACGATGAGGGGCTGATCGAGCCGGTCGCGGACGAACCTGTCGCGCAAGCCCCGGCCTCCGAGGCTGAGGATACCCAGCTCAAGCTGTTCTAGCGTGGAACCCTTGTCGGGATGCGCTGTTCCGTTTCCGAACAGGGAGCCGGACATGCACAGCAAGCTGATTCACAATGCCGACGGCCAGCAGACCTATGCCGTCATCCTCGAAACTGGCGACGAGGTCATCGCCTCGCTCAAGATTTTCGCGCAGGACAACAACCTCACCGCCGCCAGCTTCAAGGCCATCGGCGCCCTCTCCGGAGCGGAGCTGGCCTTTTTCGATTGGGAGAAGAAGGACTATCTGCCCATTCCGGTGGACGAGCAGGTCGAAGTCGCCTCGTTGACCGGCGACATCGCCATCGATCATGACGGCAGGCCGGCCGTGCATGTCCATGCCGTGTTGAGCCGGCGCGACGGATCGGCCGTCGCTGGGCACGTGCAGAGCGGCGTCGTACGCCCGACGCTGGAGGTGATCCTGACCGAGGCGCCGACCCATCTGCGCAAGCGCTTCGATGCGGAAACCGGGCTCGCCTTCATCGACACGGACCGCTGAAAACCGTGCCATAGTCGCCCGAGGAGAAGGAGGACCGCCATGAATGCCGCCAATCTGCAGCTCGAAGGCCTGTGCCTTGCCATCGCCGCGCTCAACCAGGCGCTGGTCGCCAAGGGGGTACTCAGCCAGGACGAGGTCGATGCCGCGTTGCGCACGGCCGAAACCGCGGCGAGGAGCGATGAACGCTTCGAAGAAAAACTCTCGCCCGCCAATCGCGACGCGATCTGCTTTCCGATCCGCGTTCTGCAACTGGCCAATACCTGCGGCGCCGAAAAGCCATGGACCTTCTCGCATCTCGCCCGGCTGGTCGGTGAGACCAAGCAGCCCTATAACGATCAGATGTGAGGACCGCGCCGAAGGTGCGAGGCGGTTTCAACGCAATGCGCTAGATGCCGATGCCGTAATGGCCGAGCGCGTCGCCGATCGCCTCTTCCTCATACCCCAGATGCGAGAGCAGCACGCGGGCCAGTGTCTCGTAGACGCCGCGCGCCGCGGCAAAATTCTCCTCTGTCGGATCGCCGACCAGCGCATTTAGCGCCGCCACCAGCTCTTCGAGCAGGGCATGCACCACGACATGCTCGGCGCGCAACCGGTCGGCGATGGCCTTCATCACCGGGCTGCGCTCGGCGAGGCGCGGAAAGATCGCCGCGTCCTCGATGCCGTGATGCGCTTCGACGAACAGGCAGTATTGCCCGCACAGCGTGCCGAAGCGGCGGTAATTGGCGACCATGTCGAGCTGCGCCGTCTCGCGCGCGACGTCCTCGACGCTAGCCTCGCCGCCGGCGGCGCGCTCGATCAGCCGCGCCAGCACCTGCATGTTGTGACGCAGATGATCGTGGATCATCCGCAGATGTTCGCCGGGCAGCTTCTGCTCGGGCGTCAGCCCCTCGAAGCTGGGCGGCTCGGGGCGGGTTCTATCGTCTAGAAAGGTGATGGATGCCATGCCGCAGACATGGCGCCAGGACGAGACGGGTGCAAGAAGGCACACGGATGTGAGGTGGACCGATGGTCCGGGGCCGGCAATGTCAAGAACCCATGCCGAGTTCGGCGACCAGCTCCCGGGCCGCCGCCCCTCCTGCCCGGTTGGCACCGATCGTCGATGCGGACGGGCCGTACCCCACCAGGTGGATGCGGGGGTCCCTGGCGACGCGGGTGGCCAGGCGTCCGTCCATGAGGATGCCGCCGCTGTCCTCGCGCAATTGCAGGGGCGCAAGGTGGTCGAGCGAGCTGCGAAAGCCGGTGCACCACAGGATGATGTCGGCCCGTTCTTCGCTGCCGTCCGGCCATCGAACGCCCTGTTCCGTGATCTCGCTGAACATGGGCAGGCGTTCGAGAGCGCCGCGCTCGCGCATCTCTACGATGGCGGGCGTGACGGGAATGCCGGTCACCGAGACGACGGAGGCCGGCGGAAGCCCACGCCTCACGCGCTCCTCGACAAGGGCGACAGCGGCCCGGCCGTCTTCCGTCGAGAACGGGCCTTCGCGGAACTCCGGCTCGCGGCGGGTGACCCAGGTGGTCGAGGTGACACGGGAAATCTCGTTCAGCAGTTGGATCGCCGATATGCCGGCGCCGACGACGATGACGTGCTGTCCGGCGAACTGCTCCGCCGTCCGGTAGTCCCGCGTATGAAGCTGCTGCCCCTTGAACAGGTCGCGGCCGGGATAGTCGGGAATATACGGCGTCTCCCAGGTTCCCGTCGCATTGATGATGCCGCGTGCCGAGAAGATTCCGGCCCCGGTTTCGACCCGCAGCCTTTCGCCGCGGTTGCAGACGACCGCGATCCCGACCGGGCGATGGACGCGCAAGTCGAACGTTCTCTCATAGGCCTCATAATATCGCGGCACGGCGACAGCGGCCTGCACCCGCCCCGCCACATCGACATCGACCACGTCCGCAAGCTTCAGGCCGGGAAGGTCGTGGACACGATTGGCCGCGGCGAGGGTCAGCGACGGCCAGCGAAACTGCCACGCACCGCCAGGCCCGGGCGAGCGATCGAACGTGACGAAATCCCGATCCGGCTCAAGCCCCAGCCTGCGCAGGTGATAAGCCGAAGACAGCCCCGCCTGCCCGGCGCCGATCACCACGATATCGATCTTGACGGCTATCATGGCGCGATGGGGGATCCGATGGCTGACCGCGAAAGATGTCGTGGCCTAGCATCGAATGTGTGCGGAAGCGATCCCGGTACGCTTGAAGCACCGGAACGATCCGATGACGGCGGGACGGTCGCGGGCGAAATCGCCGCCCGCGACCCGAGCTCACTTGCCGGAGGCGAAGTTCGCCAGCTTGTGGAAAAAATCCTTCAGGATGGGATCGCGCCGCACATGGGTCACGTAGCGCATGGCGTGGCGCGAGGCGTCGAAGCTCCAGGTAATCTGGTCGGTGAGGATCGGCGTCGACACGATGACGCTGGGCGTCCAGCTCGGATCGAGCAGCCAGCCGACGGCCGCCATGTCCCAGATTTCCTTCGACCAGCCGACATGATCGTCCGAATAGCCCTTGTAGCGCATGGCGAGGAATTTTCCGATCTCGCCATGGACTTCGACGTATTTCTCGATCTCGGGCACGGTGCTCAGCAGGTGCGACGTCACCCCCATGCACGGCACCAGCACGAGCGGTACGCCGCTGTCGAACAGCACCTGGGCGCCGCCGACATCCTGCTTCAGGTTGAACTCGACGGCGTGGGGCCATTCGAGCGCATGGCCGCCAAGCCAGATGACGACCATCTTGTCGGCGATCTCGGGCGCCTTGATCAGCGCCGATGCGACGTTGGAGATCGCGCCGATGGCGATGACATAGAGCGGGTTGTCGACCGAGCCGCTCCTGGCGCGGGCGATCAGGTCGTCGACCGCGGCCGCCGGGCGCGCCTGCTTCGAGGGACCTACATATTCGGTGACGCCGCGATGCACCAGGCCATCGGGCGAGATGTCCAGCCGCGACAGCAATTGCAGGATTTCGTCGTAGCTGCGCTCCATGCCGTCGCCGGGGCTGCTGGCACGCTTGTTGAAGAAGGGCGCGGCGTAGATGGCCTCGACATCGAGCCGGTCGCTCGACAGCATCATCTGTACGATGGCGAACTGGTCGTCGATCTCGTTAAAGGTATCCGTATCCATGACCACACGGACCCTGCCCGTGGGTGGTTCGAGCATCTTCAGCCGTTCTGCGGCGCTCAGGGCCATTTGCGATATCCTCCTGGGTTGACGGTCGGGGGCGCGGTTAGGCGGATTCGCCCAGCCTGGCGCCGGTTTTGCGGTCGAACAGATAGACGCGGTCAGGCCGGATCGACAGCGCGATCGCCTCGCCGCGCTTCGGCGCGGCGGTGTCGTTCAGCACGACCGTCAGCGGTCGGCCGTCCGCCTCGACCACGAGGTGCGTCTGCGCCCCGGTCGGCTCGACATGCGAGACGGTTGCGCGAATGGTGTTGTCGTCATCCGGGCCGGCGAGCAGCAGATGCTCGGGCCGCAGGCCGACGGTGACCTCGCGGCCGGCTTCCGCAGGCTGGCCGGCGGCACTGGCGAGATCGCCGCCCAGAACCTTCACCGCAGGCTTGTCGCCGGCGGGGGCTATGGTTCCGGGCACGAAATTCATCGCCGGAGAGCCGATGAAGCCCGCGACGAACAGGTTCTGCGGCGATTCATAAAGCTCGAGCGGCGAGCCGACCTGCTCGATCCGTCCGGCGTTGAGCACGACGATGCGGTCCGCCAGCGTCATGGCCTCGATCTGGTCGTGGGTCACGTAGATCGAGGTGGTCGCGACCTTGGTGTGGAACGACTTGATCTCCGTGCGCATCTGCACGCGCAACTTGGCATCGAGATTGCTCAGCGGCTCGTCGAACAGGAAGACGGCCGGGTTGCGCACGATGGCGCGGCCCATGGCGACGCGCTGGCGCTGGCCGCCGGACAACTGCGAGGGACGCCGGTCCAGCAGATCGCCGATGTCGAGCAATGCGGCTGCCGCCTGTACGCGATCCTCGATCTCCTTGCGCGGCACGCGCGACAAGCGAAGGTTCAGCGAGATGTTCTCGCGCACCGACATATGCGGGTACAAGGCGTAGTTCTGGAACACCATCGCGATGTTGCGGCCCTTGGGGTCGATCCTGTTGACCACGCGGCCGTCGATCCGGACCTCGCCGCCCGTAATGTCCTCGAGGCCGGCGATCATGCGCAGCAGGGTCGATTTTCCACAGCCCGACGGACCAACGAGCGCCAGGAACTCACCATCGGCGATCGTGAGGCTCAGATCGTGAATGACGGCGGTCGTTCCATACGACTTGCGCATGTTTACGAGTTCGACGCTGGACATCTGCGTCCTTCCTCTTTGCGTGGCCATTAAGGCTTCTGCGGCAGTCGGCGCCGGGGACGAAATCTCCCGTCTTCTTAATTCTGCACGCGGGTGCAGTATTGGTGTAGCATATGGAGTGCGTCAAGGGCGGAGATGGAACGATGGCCGATCAGACTGTCAGTGGACGAATTACCGCGAACGACGTGGCCCGCCTGGCCGGCGTTTCGCGCTCGGCGGTCTCGCGTGCGTTCACGCCGGGCGCCTATGTCTCGAAGGCCACGCGCGCCAAGGTGCAGCGGGCCGCGGAACTGCTCGGCTACCGGCCGGACATGCTGGCGCGAAGCCTCACGACGAGCCGGACCTATCTGGTCGGCGTCATCACCACCCACCTCGACAATCCGTTCTACGCGACGCTGCTGCAACGACTTATCGAGGAGATCCAGAAGGCGGGCATGGCGGCGGTGACGTTCATCGCCGACGAGACGAGCAATGACGAGCGCATCTCGCAATTGCTGTCCTATCGCGTCGATGCGCTCGTGCTCACCAATACGAGCCTTTCGTCCAAGATGTCGGTCCGCTGCGCGCAGGGCGACACGCCCGTGATCGCCATCAATCGCTATCTCGAGATCGACACGATCGCCTCGATTACCTGCGACAACGAGGCAGGCGGGGCGTCGGTGGCGGAACTGTTCACCCGGATCGGCCGCAAGCGCATAGCGTTCATGACTGGCGAGCCGGATACGTCGAGCAGCCGCGACCGCGAAAGAGGCTTTCGTGCAAGGCTGTCGGAACTCGGCGGCACGCTGCATGGCCGCGCGATCGGCAATTATTCCCACGAAGGCGGCTTGCGGGCAGCGCGCGAATTGCTGTCGCAACGGAATCGGCCCGACGCGATTTTCTGCGCAAACGATCTCATGGCGGTTGCCGTGCTGGATGTGGCGATGAAGGAATTCGGCCTCGATACGCCGCGCGACCTGGCCGTCGCCGGCTTCGACAATTCGGATGCCGCGAGCTGGGCCACCTATCGCCTCACCTCCGTCGATCAGAATGTCGAGCGCATGGTGACCCTCGCCGTCGAGGAGATCGCCGCGGCCATTTCGGGCGACAGCCAGCCCGGGCGGCACATCCTCGTGCCCGGAACGCTGGTGGAGCGCGAATCGACGGGAGCGGGCCGATCGGAGATTGACGTGCCGAGGGCATAACCCCTAATCTGCAAGCGTGTGCAGAAATGCATGGCGGAAGACAGGAGGAGAAACCATGTCCTTTCCGAATTTCCAAAAGAGCGCATCGCTCTTGGCGCTGACCCTGGTCGTGCCGCTCATCGGCGCCGGTCCGGCGCTGGCCCAGCAGACGGTCGTCAATTTTCTCGCCGAGGCTGCCGACTTCGTCTATGCGCCCGTGATCGAAGCCTTCGAAGCCGCCAATCCGGATGTCGACATCCGTTATCAGCAGGTGCCGTTCGAGGACCTCAACGCCGCGATCGAATCGCGTGTCGGACAGGGGGATTCGAGCATCGACGTTTTCGCCGCCGATACGCCCCGGGTGCCAGCCTTCGCGTCGCGCGGCTATCTGCCCGACGAGGAAGCGTATCGCGAGCGCATCCTTGCTGCCGTGCCCAACCCCGTCGACCAGGAGCAGGTCAGCTGGGAGGGGCGCCTCCATGCCTTCCCGATGTGGACCTCGACCCAGCTTCTCTTCTACAACCGCGACCTGCTTGAGCAGGCCGGCATTCCTGAACCGGTCCCGAGCTCGCCCGAGGACCGCCTGACCTGGGAAGAGCTGCTCGAAATGGCCAAGCAGGCTCAGGACGGCGGCGCGGAATGGGGCTTCACCTTCCAGCAGGTCGACCGCTACTACCAGCTCCAGGCACTGTTCGAATCCGCCGGCGCCGGTCCGGGTCTCACGGGCGACGGCCTGCTGCAGCCGGACCTGACCAATGAGGGCTGGATCAGGACAGCGACCTGGTATCGTGATCTGTACGAAGACGGCATCGCCCCGCGCGGCGTCAGTCCCAACCAGACCAACGACCTGTTCATCAACGGCCAGGTGGCGTTCTTCTATGGCGGGCCTTGGACCTTCGGGCGTTTCGAAGAGGCCGAGGGTCTGAATTACGGCGTGACCTATATCCCGTATTTCGAGGGCGGCACGCCGGCCTCGGCGACCGGGTCCTGGGCCCTGGCCATCAACCCGCATGCCGCGAACGAGGAGGCGGCGCGCCGCTTCGTCGAGTTCGCCACGCTGACCGCCGAAGGCGCCCTCAAGACCACGGAGTCGAACCCGCTACCGCCGGTGAACGCCGAGGCCTACGAGATGTGGCGCGAAGGCATCGCCGAAATGACCCCCAAGGTCGGCCCGGCGATCGACATCATCACGCACGAGCTGCAGAACACGGCTGTGGGGCGTCCGCGTACGGTGGGCTATGTCGCCTTCGAAACAGTCATGAACCGCGCGTTTTCGGACCTTCGCAACGGTGCCGACGTGGAGGAGACCCTGCAGTCGGCGCAGGACCAGCTGACATCGCAGCTGGCCCGCATCCGCTGAAGTCTCAGCCGAGATAGATATGAAGCCGGGTCCGTGCAACGGAGCCGGCTTCTCTCACAGTTCCGGAGCTCATCTCGATGCTACATCGCAACAAACTGCTCGCCGCGGCAGCGTTCCTGGCGCCAGCCGTCATTGCGGTGATTTTCCTCAGGATCTGGCCGGCAACGTCGGCGATACATGAATCGCTGCTCGCTCCCGGGGAAACGATCTACAGCTTCGAGAACTACGCCTACATCTTCAGCGACCCGATCTTCGTGCGCAGCCTTCAGGTGACGCTGGTGTTCCTGGTTGTGGTCGCACCGCTGCAGATCGCCATCGCGCTGGCGCTGGCGCTGCTCGTCAACGCCGCCATTCCATTCGTCGGATTGTGGCGCGCCATCATCCTGCTGCCCGTCGCCATACCGCAAAGCGTGTCGGCCGTCGTCTGGGGGGTCGCGTTCCGGCCTGACGGACCGGTCAACGCCCTATTGGTCGCCATGGGGCTCGAGCCGCAGCGGTTCCTGACGTCCTCCGACCAGGCCATGGGATCGATCATCGTCATCGTGAGCTGGATCGGCGTCGGCTATTGGATGACGTTCATCCTCGCCGGGCTGCAGGACATTCCCAAGTCCCTGTACGAGGCCGTCCGGATCGACGGGGCCAATCGGCTCCAGCAATTCTGGTACGTCACCCTTCCGCAATTGCGTCGACCGCTGACCTTCGTCCTGGTCGCGAACACGGTGGCGAACTTCCTGGTGTTCGCCCCGGTGCAGATCCTGACCAGCGGCGGTCCCCAGGGCTCCACCAATCTGATCATGAACGAGATCTATACCCGCGCCTTCGTGTCGGGCGATCGCAGCAGCGCCATGGCGGCGACGGTGATCCTCGTCGCGGCGGTGCTGGCCGTGGTCCTGGTCCAGTTCCGCATGATGCGCTCGCCGGAGGACAAAGGAATATGAACAACAATGCCGGCCTGATCCGGATCAGCGTCACCGTTCTGTGCGCCATCCTCTTCGCTCTGCCGCTCTGGTGGGTCACGGTGAGCGCGCTGCGGCCGGAGAACGACATCTTCCGCTATCTCTCGCCGCTGAGCTGGGGCACCCTGCTGCCGATCGACTTCACGCTCGAGCATGTCATCGAACTGTGGACCGGTCCGTTCCGTCTGGCGATCATGAATTCGATCATCGTGACCGCCGCCACCATCATCGCGGGCCTTGCCATATGCTCCACGGCGGCCTTCGCATTGGCCGTGGTCGACTTTCCCGGGCGCAACATCGTCTTCATCGTGATGGTCGTCAGCTTCCTCATCCCGTTCGACGCCATCGCGGTTCCGCTCTACCAGACCATGCGCAACCT